>NZ_JBFUFC010000007.1:0-42740 GCF_056403635.1 Microbacterium sp. P2_F9
GGCGGATGGATGCCGGGATCCGGCATCCATCCGCCCTCCCTGTTTGCGGAAGGCAATGGGAGGTCAGCCGATCGGCCTCGTCGAGCCGCGGAGGATCAGTTCGCCCGGCAGTTCGACGCGCTCATGGTGACCGTCGTCATGTCGGCGCAGCCCGCTGACCAGTTCCACGGCCTTGGCCGCCATGTCCTGCAGCGGCTGGCTCACCGAGCTGAGCGGGGGACTCAACCGCGATGCGCGCGGTTCGTCGTTGAAGCCGATCACGCTGATGTCGTCTGGGATTGACTTGCTGAGCATCTGCGCTGCGCGGTAGACGGAGGCAGCCATCTCGTCGTTGCAGGCGAAGACACCGATGTGTCCCTCGCCTGTGAGCACGCGCAGCAGCGAGTCGCTCACCGACGCCTTCGTCCAGTCCGAGTCCACGTGCACAATGTCGCGGCCAGGGGCGAACTCCTCGATGGCTTTGCGGAATCCCTCCTCACGGGCGCGGCCGAAGCGATACTGCGGTGTACCCGTCAAAACCACGAAGCGGTCCGTGCCGGACAACGCAAGATGACGGCCCGCGTCGTGGCCGCCGCGCCAATCCGTGGTGCCGACACTTGCAAGGGTTCCTTCCGGGTCTGAGCGTGGCTCGAGGAGGACGACGGGTATACGCAGTCCCCGCAGGTTGTCCAGCTGGCCGCGGGTGGGTCGGATGATCCCGATCACGACTCCGGACGGTCGTCTGGTCGCGACGCGGGCGGGCCAGTCATCATTCGGATCGTCGCGCTCAAGGGTCAGAACGAGGTCGTAGCCGCGTGCGAACGCCGCCTTCCGGGCTCCGGTGACGACGGCGTTTGTCCACCAGTCATCGAAACTGCCCAGGACGAGCTCAATGAGCCGCGGATCCAGAGTGGTGGGCCGGCCCCGTGTCACCGCGGACCGGTCATATCCGAGCTCATCGGCCGCGGCCAGGACCCGCTCGCGCAGGTCACGACTCAGTTCGCCGCGTCCGGACAGGACGCGTGACGCAGACGCGAGCGACACGCCCGCGCGCTCGGCGACCTTGCTCAGGGTCACGCGTTCTTCCGGGACATCCATCCGCTTATTGTGCCCTCCTGTTATTGCGCAAGCCAGCACGAACTTGCGCAATATTCAAGGGGAGCGTTGAGAATACACCAACCCGGCTCGTACTTTGAATCCGCACCCAAACCCTGCGTGAGGTTGCGCACACTGCCAGACAAAGCCGCTGAGCAGTCAGTCGCACACTGAGCGACAATACAAAGGAGTATGAAATGCAACGCAAGCATCTCGCCTTGCTGGTTCCGATCGCGGCCCTCGCGCTCGTTGCCACGGGCTGCACCAGCGCCGGCTCAGGTGGCGGACCGTCCGCCTCCGGAGGGGAGAAGGACACCCTGACCCTCGCCTTCGAGACGGACCCCTACGGCTGGGATCCGTCAAGCCAGCCGGGCTATCAGAACTGGCAGGCCGAAGCAGTCTGGGACACGCTCGCCTTCTGTGGCGCAGACGGTTCGCTCTCACCCGCCGCGGCCGAGAAGTTCGAGGTCTCGAACGAGAACAAGACATTCACTGCACATCTGCGTGAGGGCATGAAGTTCTCGGACGGCACTCCAGTCGACGCGGACGCCGTCCAGGCGTCCTTCGAGTACCTGATGGAGAACGGTGGGTCGACGGCCGACTACAAGGGGATCACGTTCGACTCTCCTGATGAGCAGACGATCAGCATCACGTGGCCGGAGTCGCAGCCGGTGATGGAGAACAAGATCTGCTCCCCGAAGCTGGTTCCCGCGGACTACCTCGCGGCCGGCAAGTTCGACGTGCCGGTCGGATCTGGCCCGTACGTGCTTGACACCGACAAAACCACCACCGGGTCCGTCTACACGTTCAAGAAGAACGAGGACTACTGGGGTGCGAAGGACTACCCGTACCAGAACCTGGTGATCAAGACTTTCGCGAACGAGGCGGCCGCGGTCGCCGCTCTGAAGACCGGCCAGATCGACGCGGGCCTTGTGGGGTCGGCCGATGTGGAGCAGGTCGAGGGAAGCGGATTCGACGTCCTCAAGCAGCAGGGCCAGACCACGCGTCTGCTCCTCACCGATCACCTCGGCGAGGTGGTGAAGCCGCTCGGCGATCTCAAGGTGCGTCAGGCGATGAACATGGTCTTCGACAAGGAGTCCATGGCGAAAAACCTGTACCAGGGTCTTGCCGAGCCCACGCCGCAGGTCTTCCGCAAGGGCACCGCCGCGTACATCGACGGTATGGAGGACCCGTATCCGTTCGACGTGGATGCCGCAAAGAAGCTCATGGAAGAAGCAGGGTACGCGGACGGATTCGATCTGGAGCTTCCCACCATCGAGGGCCAGAACTTCGAGACCCTGATGCCATATGTCACCGAGCAGCTCGCGAAGATCAACATCCGCGTCACGCAGGTTCCGCTTTCCGGCGCCAACGCGATCACCGACCTTCTGAGTGGAACGTATCCTGTGGTGCTGTGGCAGCTGGGCAACCTCGGCAACTCGGCGCAGCAGATCTACGTCGAGTCGACCCCTGAGGGTTGGTGGAACCTCGAGCACCAGCCGGACGAGTACGTCGACTCACGCTGGGCTCAGATCGCGACGGCGACGCCGGAGGAGTCGGCGAAGCTGCAGAAGGAGATCAACCAGTACCAGGTCGACCAGGCATGGTTCGCACCGATGGTCTACATGGGCACGAACTTCGCCTACGACGGGAACAAGGTCGTCATCGACCAGGTCTCGGACCAAGAAGCCCTGACTCCGAAGCTGCGCGACTTCAAGTAAGCCGCCGGCGACCTGCGTCTGGAGAAATCAACCATGTGGCTTTCACTTGCACGAAACCTCGGCCGGTCCATTGCCGTCCTGCTGGTCGTCACCTTCGTGACCTTCAGCCTGATGTTCGGCAATGCGTCGGGAATTGCCAAGGCCGTGCTCGGATTTTCGGCCACGGAGGAGGATGTCCAGGCGCAGGTCGCCAAGCTCGGACTAGACCGACCCCTGCTGGTGCAGTATGGCGACTGGCTGTGGTCAGCGCTGCAGGGCGACCTCGGCCAGTCCTTGTACACCGGAGAGTCGGTCACGAGCGCACTCGCCAACCGTGTCCCCGTCACTCTCGCTCTCATCGTGATCACTCTGGTGTTCACCGCGATCCTCAGCATCGCTCTCGGCGTCACGGCCGCAGTGAAGGGAGGGGGTGTGGACCGGTCGCTGCAGATCATCTCCGTGGCGGGCACGGCGATCCCGTCCTTCATCGTCGCGATCGCTCTCGTCTACTTCTTCGCGATCCAATGGCACATCTTTCCGGCAACCGGATACGTCTCACCCAGCGAGAGCGTCTCCGGATGGATGGCCTCTCTCGCCCTCCCGGTGACCGCGCTGCTGATCGGTGCCGTCGCTGGCGCCGCGCAGCAATTCCGCACCTCCGTGCTGGATAACCTCGGCAAGGACTTCGTGCGCACGCTGCGTGCCCGCGGCATCAACGAGCGGGAGATCATCCTCCGCAACGTGCTCCGAAACTCAGCCGCCCCTGGCCTGACCGCATTGGCGCTCACCGTCATCGGCCTGCTCGGCGGTGCCGTCTTCATCGAAGCGGTGTTCGCGCTGCCAGGCATGGGCCAGCTCGCCTACACCGCCGCGCTGATCAGTGACGTCCCTGTGGTGATGGGAACCGTGCTCGTAACGGCCGTCATCGTGCTGGTCGTCAATTTCCTCGGCGATCTTGGCATCGTCATTCTCAACCCGAAGGCGAGGACCCGATGAGCATCGAAACCGAAGGGGCCATGCTCGAGGAACGAGCACTCGAAGCGCGTCCGCCTCGCCGGCGATCGACGCTGCGCCGGCTGCTCCGCAACCCGATCGCCGTCGCCGCGCTCGTGTTCCTCGCGCTTGTCATCATCGTCGCGATCCTCGCTCCCTGGATCGCACCGTGGGGACCGCAGGAGACGGATCTCGACGCGACCAACGCGCCCCCCGGGACGCCCGGACACCCGCTCGGCGGAGACAGCGCAGGACTCGACATCCTCTCCCGCCTGATCTGGGGCTCGCGGCAGACGGTCCTCGCCGTCGTCATCGTCCTGATCGTCTCCCTCGTCGTCGGTGTCACCACGGGGCTCATCGCCGGCTTCTACCGCGGCAAGTTCGAAGGCGTGGCAGGATTCATCACCGATGTGGTGATGTCCCTCCCCGGCGTCGTGCTGCTGATCGCGCTGTATGCACTCACCGGCCCCAACATCGCACTTGCCATGGCGGTCTTCGGCCTGATCGTCGCGCCGACCTACTACCGACTGGTGCGCTCGATCGTGCTCGGAGTGCGCAACGAACTCTACGTCGACGCCGCACGGGTGGTCGGGCTGAGCGACAGCAGGATCATCGGACGCCATGTGCTGTGGGCAGTGCGCGCGCCTGTGATCATCCACAGCTCGTTCATCATGGCGGCGGCGATCGGAATCGAGGCAGGACTCTCATTCCTTGGTTTGGGCGACCCGACGACGGCATCATGGGGCGTGATGCTGCAGCGAGGATTCGCCGGTATCTACAACAACCCCTGGGCGGTCCTCTGGCCGGCGCTGGCGATCGGCCTGAGCATCCTGAGCCTCGTCCTGCTGGGCAACGCCCTCAGCGACGTGCTTCAGGAATCAGCGAGAAGCACGATCCCCACTCCCCGGCAACGCGAAGCGCTGCTCTCCACCGCGCAGCTCCGACTGCCGGTGGGCGACGCCGCCAGTGCCGAGCTTGACGGCGACGCCATCCTCTCCGTCCGTGATCTGCGGATCGGATACCCCGGGCCTGGAGGCACAGTCGCAGAAGTCGTGCACGGCGTCGACCTCGACCTGCGGAAAGGCGAGGTGCACGGGCTGGTCGGCGAATCAGGATCCGGCAAATCGCAGATCGCCTTCGCAACACTCGGAATCCTGCCGCGAGAAGCCCTCGTCATCAGCGGACGGATCGAACTCGATGGCGTCGATCTGCAGGCCGACCCCGCCGCGATGAAAGCAGCGCGCGGACGACGCATCGCGTACATCCCCCAGGAGCCGATGTCGAACCTGGACCCGTCCTTCACGATCGGCTCGCAGCTATCACGTGGGCTGCGCTCCTCACGGCCGATGAGCAAGAAGGCAGCGAACATCAAACTGCTCGGGCTGCTCGACCGGGTCGGCATCCGAGAACCGGAGCGGGTCATGAAGCTGTACCCGCACGAGATCTCCGGAGGAATGGCGCAGCGCATCCTGATCTGCGGAGCCGTGGCATCCGACCCCGACATCATCATCGCCGACGAGCCCACCACCGCCCTCGACGTCACCGTCCAGGCCGAGGTCCTCGAACTGCTCCGCGAACTGACCGACGAGCGTGGTCTCGCGATGCTGCTGGTGACCCACAACCTCGGCGTGGTGGCGGACCTCTGCCACCGGGTCAGCGTGATGAGAGCCGGGCACATCATCGAACACGCCGATGTCGATCAGATCTTCGCCGCACCGAGCGACCCTTACACCCGTGAACTGCTGGTCTCCTCCCGCAGCGTCGAACTGATGGCGGACCTGTCATGAGCGCGCCGCTGCTCGAAGTCCGTGACCTCGTCGTCCGCTACCGCGGGCGCCGCCGACAGGAAACGACCGTGATCGATCATGTGTCATTCGACCTTCACCCGGGAAAGACGTTGAGCCTGGTCGGCGAATCCGGATCGGGCAAGACCACCATCGGCCGCGCCATCCTGGGCCTCGCGCCAGTGTCCGAAGGAACAGTCCGCTTCCGCGGTGACCTCATCAGCGGCGTCACACGATCGAAGCGACGCCAACTGGCCACCGACATCCAGGTCGTCTTCCAGGACCCGTACTCCTCGCTCAATCCCGCGATGACCGTGGAGAACATCCTCGTCGAGCCGCTCAATGCCGCCGGCGTCGAGGGCGGGCGTCAGAAAGTACGTGACCTCCTAGATGCAGTGGGATTACCGGTGGACGCCGGTGGTCGCTACCCGCGCGAGTTCTCCGGAGGCCAACGGCAACGGGTCGCGATCGCCCGAGCCCTCGCGCTCAACCCAGCGATCATCGTCTGCGATGAGCCGACGAGTGCGCTCGACGTGACGACCCAGGCGCGCGTGCTCAAACTCTTCAAGGAGATCCAGAAGAACACGGGCGTGGCCTATCTCTTCATCAGCCACGATCTCGGCGTCGTCAACGAGATCAGCGACGACATCGCGGTGCTCTTCCGCGGGCAGATCGTAGAGATCGGGCCCGCGCAGCAGGTGGCGACCGCCCCGAGGGACGCCTACACGCGACGACTTCAGATGGCCGCTCCCATCGCCGATCCCGCCAAGCAGCGGATCAGGCGGGCGCAACGCCTCGCCCTCATCGCCACCGAGCAATCGGGCGTAGATGCCTGAGCCGCTCGCGTCCGTGATCTCGCCGGGCCTGGCCGTTCCGGCTGAGTACAACCCGATCGTCCCGGGGTTCTTTCCCGATCCGACCATCTGCCGCGTGGGCGATGACTACTACCTCGCGCATTCGAGCTTCGAGTACTTCCCCGGCGCTCCGCTGTTCCACAGTCGAGACCTGACGTCGTGGACACAGATCGGCAACATCCTCACGCGCCGTTCGCAGTTCCGGGCCGGCACGTCCGGGCCGTCGACGGGAATCTACGGCTCAACCCTGCGACACCGTGACGGCCGGTTCTGGTTCATCACCACCAATGTCAGCGACTTCGATGCAGGCCAGGTGCTCGTCAGTGCGATGGATCCGACGGGACCGTGGAGCGAGCCCGTCTTCATTCCACAGGCGATCGGAATCGACCCCGACCTGAGCTGGGACGAGGATGGCACGTGCTACCTGACGTGGCACGTGCTCGACTTCACCGTCGGCGGCCAGGGGATCCGTCAAGCGCCCATCGACCTCGGGACAGGCAGGCTGCTCGAACCTGAGTACCCGGTCTGGCAGGGAAGCGGTATGCCCATCGCGGAAGGACCGCATCTCTACCGGATCGGCGAGCACTGGTACCTGATGCTCGCCGAAGGCGGAACCGAGCGAGGCCACAGTGTGACCATCGCCCGCGGCCCGAGTCCTCGAGGTCCCTTCGAGTCGTGTCCGTGGAACCCGGTGTTCACGCACCGCAGCAGCGATCATCCCGTCCAGAACGTCGGCCACGCCGATCTGGTTGAAGGTCCTGACGGGGAGTGGGCGGCGGTGTACCTCGGCGCCCGCCCTCGCGGCTCGACACCGGGGTTCCACGTGCTCGGTCGTGAGACCTTCCTCAGCGGTGTCGAGTTCGTGGATGGCTGGCCTGTGTTCAACGAGAGACGGTATGTCATTCCGACGCCCAGCACGGGGTTCCTCGACGACTTCACCGCCGAGCGCTTGGACCCGCGGTGGGTGGTCGCCGACGGCGAGCCGGACACGATCCTCGACATCGCGTCAGGCGACGGGGCCCGATTCCGCACATGGGGGACGCCATCCTCGTTCCTCTGCACGCGCGTCCGCGACTTCGTCTGGACAGCGGATGCCGAGATCGAGCACGCCGGTTCGATCGGCCTCCGGCTCGATGATCGGCACTGGTGCGGACTCATCGCCGAGAACGGCGGAGCACGGGCGGTGGTTCAAGTCGGCGACTTCCGGTCAACGCTCGCCAACGTCGACCTTTCTGGGCGGCGGTCCACGCTGCGCATCTCCGCCGTCGCGCCCAAAGGCAAACCGCTGCCGTTCGGCTACGCGGGGCCGGACGACGTCGTGCTCTCGGTGGGGGAGGGACGTGACTTCACCGAAGTCGCGCGATTCGATGGCCGTTACTTCTCCACGGAGGTCGCAGCCGGGTTCACCGGCCGGATGCTGACCTTGGGATCGYCGTCGTCCGAGGGCAGGGTCCTTTCCTTCCGCTACGCACCCACATCGGACTGATCCGCTACCGGGGGAGTTCTTTTGCGCAAGCAATCGGCGTCCGCTTCCCGACGGGTTTGTATTGGTTGCTGGTCCTTTCGCTTTCACGCGTTGGGCGCGTATCGCGATCCCTCGGTGATGCTTCTCTCACTTGGAGCACCTCAGATGTCAGATTCACGCGCCTCCGCTTCACGCCCGTCGTACGGCGACACGTCCACCGCGAGTCTGCTCGCGGTGGTGGCAGGTCGTCCGCTGCATCCGGTGGTGTTCGTAGTGGTCCTCGGCGCGCTCACTGCGCTTGGTCCGTTCACGATGGACCTCTATCTGCCGGCATTTCCGATGGTGGCAGAGGACCTGCACACCTCCGCCACCATGGTCCAGGTGACACTCACGGCGACCGCCGTCGGTCTCGGGATCGGTCAACTGGTAGTGGGCCCCTTGAGCGACGCAGCCGGGCGCCGGATTCCGTTGATGGCGGCGACTGCACTGCATGTGGCTTGCAGCGTGATCATTGTGGTCGCACCTACGATCGAACTGGTTGCGATCGCTCGATTCGGTCAGGGATGCGGTGCCGCGGCCGGCGCGGTGGTGGCGTCGGCGATGGTGCGCGACGTGTTCGGCGGATTGCGGCTTGTGCGGATTGGCGCGCGCATCGCGCTCGTCAATGGAGCGGCGCCGATCATTGCGCCCGTCCTCGGCTCCCAGTTGCTGCTGTTCACTACGTGGCGGGGCGTGTTCGCAGTGCTCGCGCTGTTCGGGATGGCGGTTCTGATCGCCGCAGCGATCCTGCTGCCGGAGACGCGTCCGCGCAGTCGACGTATCGAATCCACGACGACCGCTCGCGCGCGCATCGCGATTCTGCTCAGAGATCGCGTCTACGTCGGGACCGTGCTGGTGTCGTCGATGGTCTTCGCGGCGATCGTGAGCTACCTCTCCACTTCCCCCTTCGTCTTTCAGGAGGGATTCGGTCTGTCGGCACAGGCGTTCGGTTGGCTGTTCGCCGTATGCGCGATCGGCCTGCTGATCGCGACCCAACTCGCTGCGCGTCTGATGCGCCGTTACCAACCGGCCAAGCTCCTCGGCGGCGCACTTCCCGTTCTGATGTTGAGCGGCCTCGGGTTTGCGCTGATTGCGGTCAGCGGGGGTGGATGGGTGTGGGCGCTGGCTGCCGGGTTCGTGCTGGTCGCGGTACACGGCTTCACCAATCCGTGCACTCACGTGCTGATCTTGGCCGACCACCCGAACGAGTCCGGAACGGCTGTCGCACTCAGCGGCTTCGTCAACTCCGTCGTCGGCGGCTCGCTGTCGCTCCTGCCCGCAGTCCTCGGAGGAGTCGGGATGCTGTCACTCGGCATCACCGTCATGGTTGTGTCGGTGATTGCCCTGATCCTCCTGTGGCTCATCGTCAGACCGCGGCACGTACCGCCTCTTTCGATCAATTGAGCAAGACAATATCCGCGGGCGCCCCGTCAAACGGCGGCATCGCCCGGCTCCGATCCGAGACACCGAAGAAGGTTCAAGATGTCCTCTCACGCGACGTACAGCGACGCACGCTTGAGCCCCGAAGAGCGCGCAGATCTGCTTCTCGCCGAGATGACACTTCGTGAGAAAGCCCACCAGCTCGTCTCGGTGCCGCCGTGGTACCTCGTGCTTGCAGACGGAAACGACCCCGCCGAACGTGCCGAGTGGCTCGCCAAGGCACCGGGCCACATCTGCAACTTCGGCGTCGACGACCCCGCGACGATGGCGCGCATCGTCGGCGATTTGCAGCGCACCGCGATCGAAGGCACACGGCTCGGCATCCCGCTGCTCGTGCACATCGAAGCCTTGAACGGCGTCCTCGCCGGCGGGCACATGGTGTTCCCGACGTCGATCGGACTAGCCGCCACCTGGAGCCCGGACCTCGTGCAGGAGATGGCCGACACCATCCGCCGTCAGCTGACGCGGGTGGGCGTTCGCCAGGCGCTTTCGCCGAACATGGATGTCGCGCTCGACCCCCGGTGGGGCAGGGTGCACGAGACCTACGGCGAGGACCCGTACCTCGTTGCCGCGCTCAGTGTCGCCTACACACGCGGCCTGCAGGGCGACGACCTCCGCACCGGCGCCATCGCGACCGCCAAGCACTTCGTCGGCTACGGTCTGCCGACCGGGGGTGTGAACCTTTCCTCGTATGAAGGCGGCCCCCGGCGGACGCGCGACCTGTTCGCCTACCCGTTCGAGGCCGCGATCCAGCTCGCCGGCCTCGCCTCCGTGATGAACTCCTACAGCGACGTCGACGGCGTCCCCGCCGCCGCGAGCCCCGAGATCCTCACGACGCTCCTTCGCGACACCATCGGCTTCACCGGGTTCGTCTCCAGCGACTACATGACGCTTGAGCACATCGTCACCCGTCAGCGCGCCGCAGCCTCCGCGGGAGATGCCGGGCGTCTCACGATCGCCGCAGGGCTCGACACCGAATTCCCCATTCCCTATGGCTACGGTGACGCGCTCGTCGCGGAGGTGGAATCCGGTCGTGCGGACATCGCCCACGTCGATCGGTCCGTTCACCGCATCCTCACCGCGAAGTTCCGGCTCGGACTGTTCGAGAACCCCTACCCCGCCGAGCGGATCGACATCGCCGAGGTTGCGGCGGAAGGCATCGATCTGTCCCGTGAGCTCGCGCGTCGCTCGGTCGTGCTCGTCAAGAACGATGGGCTGCTCCCGCTCGTGTCGGCAACCACGAGCGTGGCCGTCATCGGCCCGCACGCCGACGCGGTGAAGCTGCAGTTCCCGACCTACAGCTACCCCGCCTTCCGCGACATGACGACATTCATGTCGGGAGGCGGCATGGGCAACATGGTCGGAATCGATCCGGGCATGACGGCATGGAACGACAGCCTCTTCGCCTCGATGCCGATCGAGGATTTCGTCCGTGACCGCCTCGACGCGACATCCCTCGTGGAAGAAGTCAGCCGGCACGCCTCGGCGGTGCACCTCGCACAGGGCAGCAGCCTGACCCGCGACCTCGGCGAGGATGCGATCGCCGACGCGGTCGCCGCCGCCCAGGCCTCCGACGTGGTCGTCCTTGCCCTCGGCGGCGCGAGCCTTTGGTTCAATGGCGAGCGTACCGAGGGGGAGGCAAGCGACTCCGCAGACATCTCGCTGCCCGAGGCGCAGACGCGGCTGGCCGAAGCGGTGGCGGCGACGGGCAAGCCGGTCGTTGTGGTGCTCGTGCAAGGCCGGGCGTACACGCTTCCGACGGTGATTCAGGATGCCGCAGCCGTCGTCGTCTCGTCGTACGGTGGGCCGTTCGGCCCTGCTGCGGTGGCCGACGTGCTGTTCGGCGCCGTGAACCCGAGCGGCAGATTGCCGTACAGCATCCCTCGGCACACCGGCCAGATCCCCGTCTACCATCACCAGCGATACGGCACGGGATACCGCAACCCGCTGCCCCCCGACGTCGACCGCCACTACCTCGACATGCCGGCGACACCGCTGTACACGTTCGGGCACGGGCTGAGCTACACGAGCTTCGCGTTCTCGGACATGTCAGCGGATGCCCAGATGACGACGAGCGGCGAGACGCAGATCGCCGCGACCGTCACCAATTCGGGACAGCGCGCGGGCGACACCGTGGTGCAGCTCTACGTGAGGGTGAACACGGCGGGAGCAACTCGACCCGCTCAGCAGCTTGCCGGCTTCACAAGGGTTTCACTCGAGGCGGGGGAGTCACGGCGGGTGACGTTCACCCTCTCTGCCGCGCAACTCGGGTACACGGACATCGGCGGCGAGTTCGTTGTCGAGCCCGCCTCAGTCGATGCGTGGCTGAGCTTCGACGCGGAGACCCATCCGGTGGAGGCTGCGCTGCGCGTCACGGGTCCCCGGCGAGTCCTCGCCAGTTCCGACCGAGAGTTCCTCTCTCACTGCACGACGGCTTCGGTCTGAGGAAGGGTTGTCATCGTGAGCGTTTCGAGATTCAACACCGGCTGGCAGGTCGCGCCGAACGTCAGCGTGTTCTCCGAGATAACGGGAGGCTCTACTTCGGCCGTGGACGTCACGCTCCCGCACGATGCGATGCTCGCACTTCCACGGCGCGCGGACGCCGCCAGCGGGTCGTCGAGCGGCTACTTCGAAGGTGGGGCGGTGACCTACCGCAAGGAGTTCGAGGCGCCAGACGCCTGGCGCGAGCGCGTCATCGAGCTGGAGTTCCAGGGCGTCTACCGCGATGCGATGGTCTACCTGAATGGGATCCTCATCGGTCAGCGACCGAATGGATACTCGCCGTTTCGGGTGCGCATCGACTCTGCTCTGCGCTACGGCGAGACGAATCGGCTGCGTGTGGACGCTCGCGCGTATCGCGACTCGCGGTGGTACTCGGGACTGGGCATCTACCGGGACGTGCTCCTTCATGATCTTCCGGTCACGCACCTGGTGCCCGGCGGAGTACGTGTGACGACCCCCGACGTCGACGACGAGCGCGCCGTGGTGGAGGTCGCCATCGAGGTCGCGAACCCGGCACGTCTGGCATCCACGAGAGGCATGCGTGTCCGCGTAGTAGATCCGGCAGGTGTGGAAGTCGCCTCCGGTGAGGCCATCGTCACCACGAGATCGGGCGAGACTTCAATCGCCCGCTTGCGGCTCTATGTGACCGAGCCGCGACGGTGGAGCGTCGAGTCGCCGGACCTTTACGAGGTCGTGACCGAACTCTTGGACGATGGCGAAGTGCAGGATTCTGCGACGGTCGCCCTCGGCATCCGCACCCTCCAACTCGACCCGCAGCGGGGCTTGCGCATCAACGGCGTCACGACCAAGCTCCGCGGCGCGTGCATCCACCACGACAACGGCGTCCTTGGGGCGGTGTCGGTGCCAGAAGCCGAAGAGCGCCGCATCCGCATCCTCAAGTCCGCCGGGTTCAACGCGATCCGCTCGTCCCACAACACCGCCGGCCCGGCACTCTTGGACGCCTGTGATCGACTGGGGATGCTGGTGATCGATGAGGCGTTCGACATGTGGACCGAGGGCAAGCAGCCGTTCGATTACTCGCTCAACTTCACCGAGTGGTGGCAGCGCGACATCGAGGCGCTCGTGCGCAAGGACTTCAACCATCCGAGCGTGATCATGTACTCGATCGGCAACGAGATCCTGGATGCGGGCAAACCGCTGGGCGCTGCGATCGGCCGTGACCTCGCCGAAGCGGTCCGAGCGCTGGACCCCACACGGTTCCTCACCAACGGCATCAGTGGATTCGTGGCCACCCTTTCGGACACGGTCCCAGAGATCCAGGCCGAGCTGGGCGGTATCCCGGGCGGAATCAATGACACTCAGGGTGTCGGCAAGGCGATCCTCGATAGGGTTGGACGCTCGGAGTTCGTCACCGCAGCGACGGCCGAATCGCACTCCGTCGTCGACGTCGCCGGCCACAACTACGCCTCATGGCGATACGAGGAGGAGCGCGATCGCTTCCCGAACCGCGTAGTGCTTGGCACCGAGACGAATCCCAAAGACATCGCCGAGAACTGGAGCCTCGCCACTCGTCTTCCTTGGGTGCTGGGCGACTTCACCTGGACAGGATGGGACTACCTCGGCGAAGCCGGCCTCGGGATGGTCTCTTACCCCGAAGACGGCGCCAGCTGGGATGCCGACCGATACCCGGCACTTCTGGCCTTCTGCGGCGACATCGACATCACCGGTCATAGGCGGCCGGCCTCGTACTTCCGCGAGATCGTGTTCGGGCTGCGAGCCGAGCCATATCTCGCCGTCCACACGCCACGCGCGGACGGTCGTCACCCCGCGACGCTCGACTGGGCGTGGACGGACAGTGTCGCGGAGTGGTCGTGGGATGTGGCGTCGGGCACCCCGATGACCGTAGATGTCTACAGCGATGCGGATGAGGTGGAACTCACCCTGAACGGCGCAAGCCTGGGTCGCCTKCCCAGTGGGCCGACCCACGGGTTCCTTGCGTCCTTCACGGTGCCGTACAAGCATGGCGAGCTGACGGCCGTGAACTGGCACGATGGTGAGCCGGCCCAGAAGACGACGCTTCGGTCGTCGCACGAGGTACGCCACCTGCACGTCGAAGTCGAAGCGGTGAACCAATCTCACCTTCGCCGTGAGCACGAGTACGTGTCGATCGCTCTGACCGATGATGAGGGGCGCATCGTCCCGTTCGATGATCGGCGCGTCACGGTCATCGTCACGGGTGATGTGCAGCTGCTCGGACTCGGATCCGCCAGGCCCAGCACGGAAGACAGATATATAGGCGACGCGTGTCGCACGTATCAGGGCCGGGCGCACGCGGTCGTACGACGGATCGACGGCGGAGAGGGGAAACTCTCGGTGGAGTCGGACGGACTCGACCCCATCAGCATCGTCATCTGATGAGGTCCTCGGGCGTGGCGGCGGACGCGCTCGCTCGCGGACTCGCGCCTGCCGAGCTCGTGCCCGCATTTTGCGCAACGGACTCCACTTCTGCATGAGTTCGGGCACCGTGGGCTTATGACAATTGCGATCGAGTCACGATGAATGCGGCCCTTCACCGGAAGATCGTCGACGGCCGTTACTACCTCGACGGGAAGCCATTGCTGATCGTCGGCGGTGAGTTGCTCAACTCCAGCTCGAGCACACCCGCGGCGATCGACCGTTCCCTCGACACGATGGCGGCATTGGGGGTCAACACTGTGCTCGCGCCCGTTGCCTGGGAGTCGATCGAGCCGAAGGAAGGCGCCTTCGACTGGTCACTTGTCGACCACCTCCATGCCGCTGCGGTGAGGCGCGATCTGCACTTGATCCCACTGTGGTTTGGAACATGGAAGAACGGCATGTCCACCTATGCGCCCGCCTGGGTCAAGGTGGACACCGCGCGGTTCCCACGCATCGAGACACCCAGCACGGGACGCACCGAATCCGTCACACCCTTCTCCCCGGAAGGGTGCGCTGCGGATGGGAACGCATTCTCCGCCTTCATGAGACGGCTGCGAGAACTCGACGACGGCCGCACCATCCTCCTCGTGCAGGTCGAGAACGAGGTCGGCGTGCTGGGCGATGCGAGGGACCACTGCCCGGAGGCTCAGCTCGCATGGCAGCAACCTGTGCCGGATGGCGTCATCTCCGCCGTCGACGACGCGGGCGAAGGGCGCCTCCGGGCTGCGTGGACGGGCGCGGGGAGCCCCCGAGCATCTTCGTGGGATGAGACATTCGGTGCTGAGGCTCCTGAGGCGTTCATGGCGTATGAGTACGCCAAATACGTCGAAGCCGTCGCGGCCCTCGGCCGGAGGGAGTACGACATTCCTCTGTACGCGAATGCGTGGGTGGATGCGAATGCCGAGAGCGATGGAGGCAATTCCTCCCTCTTGCTGGCCGGCGGTGTGATGCCTGGTGTATATCCGAGTGGCGGTCCTCTTCGTCACACCGCCCCGATCTGGCGATCCACAGCGCCGACCCTGGACCTCCTCGCGCCCGACATCTACTTCGGCTCGTTCGATGCGATCGCAGCGGAGTATCGGGCCATCGACGATGTCCTGTTCATCCCCGAGATGATGAGCAACCGTGTCGGCATCGGGCACATGTTCCAGGCCGTCGGCGCGCACGGCGCAATGGGAGTGTCACCGTTCGGGATCGATGAGCTGCCGGACTCGAATGCGGATCTTCCCTACCTGCGCGACGCATTCCGAGTGCTGCGCGGGGTTGGACAGATCCTCGCCTCCCTCCCTGGCGCCTCGGCGCACGGCTTCACGTTGACGCCGGACGACCGCTCGACGCACTTCGACGCTGACGACGTCCGCTTCGAGATCACCGCCGACCATCTGGAGGGCGTGTTCCCACCTGATTACCCGGGGTACGGGTGCATCATCCACACGGCTCCAGATACCGTTTTCGTGGCTGGCCGAGGATTCGCCGTCACGCCAACGGTGCAAGACGGGCGGGTGGGCATTCTGACGGCAGAGGAACTGGAGTGGCACGGCGCGGACTGGCGAGTGACGCGAAGACTCAACGGCGACGAAGCCGGCAGGACGGTTCGAGTCACCTCGCTGCATCAGAAACAGCTCGAGCTGTTCCCGATCCCGCAGAACCTGCGGTCGACCGGCATCGTGCGGATCAAGACATACCGCTACTGAGTTCGACTCTGGTGTAACGCCCGAAAGGAACCGTGATGAGCCTGCGACCAATCCGTTGCCGGGTCCTTGGTCCTCCTTATTCACGCCCGCGGTGATGCTGCAGATCCCACGGGCTAGCGCGCGGTGATTTCGAGTCGCCCGTCAGGGTCCCCCAAGGGTCCCCGCGCATTTCGAGAATGACGATTCCGGGCGCTCCTCGAGTGCATGCAGTGCGTGGAGTGTGACCCGCCGAAGCACGGGAATCACCTGGTGAGGCCGGAGATGCGCAGGATTCCGCGGCAGGACACATATCGCAGCGACCGCGGAGGGAAACGCCGATTTCACCCTGCTAAGGTGGAGACCCCTCACGGGGTCCGAGGGTTCAAATCCCTCCGTCTCCGCTCACTGTTTTGGCCCTCGATCCCTTGAAAACACTGGGATCGCGGGCCATAGCTTTCTCATAGAATCGCCGTTTGCGTAAGGAATGCGTAAAGTCGCGGGCACATCGCTCGTGGCCAGTCGCGCATGCGATCCCGAATGGTGTTGAGGACTTGGCGGTACGACGGGTTACTCCTCGCTCGAGACAAGCTCTACGAGCCCACCGCTCACCCAGCTCGCGACCTCTTCGAGCTCGGCGGGGCTGAGCTCGATCCGGGCGCCCCGGCATAGCCCGAGCACGTTCTCTGACCAGATCGCAGCTAGATCGGAGGCCGTCGGCTCGCCTTGAAGGTCGGCGCCTGCGAAGAGCAACCCATTGATGACGAAGTTGATCGATGCACGCCCGATCGGGGAATCGCTCTGGGCACACTCGTCGCGGACACGCTTCGATGTCTCTGTGCGACTGAACGGGAACAGTGCGAGGTCGAAGGCGAGCTGTTCCAGCAGCGCACGGTACGCCGACTGGCTGAGAGGTGGGACCTCGGTGATGCTGCTCACCTGACGTTGCAGTTCGTCCGGCCCCGGAGCCGGGGCGGCGCTGGTGGGGGTCGGCTCAGGGATGTCTGCCTGGCTGAATCGCGTCGCATCCCACACATATCCGGGAGTGCGGGTGTCGACCGACAGATCCGGGAGAGTGCGCTCGAGCCATGCGCTGAAAGAACCCGAGTCATCCCAATTGGAATCGCGAAGGTATGGCTCAACACGGAGAGCGGCAGCTGCCGCCGCTGAGAGGGCCACAGGACGGGCTGCGGACTCGGCGAGATGGCGAACCGCATTGGCAGCGGCTCCTGGATTCGCGGCTGCGGCCGTTGTTGGCTCGGCAGAGTGGCCGGTACCTGACGTCGTCTGACCCTCCACCGCAGGGGCGGGCTCATGCGGCTCCGGTCTGGTCAGGAGGGCAATCAGTGCGTCCGCTCCCAGGACCGTGTCTGCAGAGGCCCGATAGGCGGCCGCTGCTGGCCCTGAAGTGATGATCGTCACATGACGGTCCGCCGCGCGGCAACGCGCAATGAGCGGGGTGAAGTCGGCGTCCGCGCTGAGGAAGATGAACTCATCGAACGTGGTCCGCGCGCTCAGTGCGTCCACGGCGTCGAGCACGAGGTTGATGTCTGCACTTGACTTGCCCTGCTGCGTGAGTGAGGGGCAATCGACCACTTGGAATCCGGCTCTGGTGAAGTTGGGTCGGTAGCGAGAGAACGGTGCCGGGTTCAAGTAGCACTTGCGAATCAGGAAGCGGCGGGTGAACGGCCCATCCACGTCGGACCCTGTTGCAAGGATGTCGACCCAACGCGMAGGATCTTCAGCGAACGACTTTGCCGCGTCGGCATCGAGGCGCTGGAGTCCTGAGTAGACGTTGTCGAAGTCGACGAACATGGCCGAGCGGAGTCTGCGCGATCCGAGCGGCCCAGCTTCACCATGAGTCACGATCACCATCTTGCCCGGCGAGATCCGATGTGAGGCTGAGCCGAGCCGGTTGACGGCTCAGGATCGCGTAACGCCCTTGTTCTGCACTTCTTCCGTTTGCAGCGCACGTAGACGTTGACCTCGCAGGGTTACGGCTGGACCATCTCCCACGTCACGTTCGAGTCGTCGAGCATGGTCACGTTGATGACGTAGCTGGACCCTGACGCGCCTGTCGCGGTACACGAGAACACATCGCCGACGTCAGATGACGGGTTCGGGGGACACGTGACGACTACCGCCTCGCCCGTCTGTGCGGTCGCCCAAGTCCCGATCTGCGATTCCAAGGCCGGGACGTCGAGCTGGTTCGCGTTCACGATCATCGTGCCGCCGATCAAGACGAGGAAGATGGACGACACCACGAGGGCGAAGATCGACTCCCGCTTCTTCGTGGGTCGCCGAATGGCGATCACAAGGCCGATGATCGCCAGAATGAACGCAGCGACCACCATGAGGATGTTGAGCGCGCCGAAGACGAGTCGCATCACTGGATCTGCGCCCGTCAGAAACCACAGGATGGCGCTGACGCCTAGCACGAGCAGCAAGATCAGAATGAGAGATGCCTTCGCCGGGCCGTTTGTCGACGTCAGCGGTGCTGAGGCGTATGAAAAGGAGCCGTACGGCTGGGGTTGCCCGTAGTGCGGACTCGTCGCGCTGGACCCTGAAGCGGTGCGGGCTGGCTGGCGCACGGGTTCGGCAGGGCGAACGTGCTCTGTCCAGCGAGTGCCGTCCCACCAGCGCGTTTGCTGGGTGTTGCTGTCGTGCAGCCAGCCGGGCGGGGGTCCGCCCGCGCTCGTTCCATCTGTCATCGTCTCCCCAGTCACATGAGCGGCGCCCCCGCGCCCGGCCTAAAGAGAAACGTATCGGGTCGTGACGACAGACTCGCGACACGTATCCCCGCCACTCGGTCAGGCGTCATCGTGGCTACCCATCTGCCACACGCCAACCTTTGTCGCTGCTCGATCAAGAGCGCTGGCCACCGCGTCGAGGTCCTCTTCAAACAGGTCCGAGTACACGTCGAGCGTCATGGCCGCAGACGTATGGCCGAGCATGCGCTGGATTGTCTTCACGTTCGCGCCCGACTGCACGGCCAATGACGCAGCCGTGTGCCGTAGGTCATGAATCGTCATCAGCGGCAGGTCAGCTTTCGCGAGCGCGGTCTTGAACCATGACTTCGAGCCATCACTCGTCCGGGTGCGCCGCATGAAGCCGCCGTCCCGAGCTGAGAACACCAGCCCGTCGCTCGAACTACCTGCGGTTGCGACCAGGAGCTCCTCGACGAGAAACGCCGGAACCGGGACGAGCCGGCCCTTGTGTGACTTCGTCGTACCGACGTGGATCTGACCGTGCACCTCGACCGCATTCGCGTGGATGTGGAGCCGACCCTTGGCTGCGTCGATGTCCTTCACACGTAGCGCGGTCGCCTCGCCCCACCGGATGCCGGTGTACGCAAGCAGCAGCACGAGCAGAGCACGATCGCCGGAGTGCCGCGCCAGCCGCATGACTTCCTCGTGGGTGAGGTAGCCGTGCCGGCCACGGGTCTTCCTCGGCAGTCCGATCCTTCCCATACGCGCAGGGTTCGATGCGATTCGGCCGTCATAGACGGCGTCATCGAGGATGCTGGCGAGCACCCCGAACGTCCGGATGGTGACCGTCGCCCCGAGCTCGCCCGTCAGCTTCGCGACCCAAGCGCGAACGTCGGTGTGTCGAATGTCCGCCACTTCCCAGCGTCCCCAGATCGGCTTCACCCTCAGACGCCACGCGGTCTCTACCGGAGCAAACGAGGATGGCTTCATCGACGCCCGCTTCGCTTCGAGCCAGATAGGCCCAAGCGTCTCGATGGTGACCTTGGCAGCCTGAGGGTCGATGTACGCACCCTTCGCACGCGACGTCTCGATCTCGGCGAGCCAGACCTCGGCATCCCGCTTGCGAATGAAGCCACGCCTGCCGCCGTGCGAACCGTCGGGCTTCTTGTAGCGGACCTCGTACCGCTTGCCCTTGGCCGTCGTGTAGGCCTGGACGCTACCCACCAGCCGGTCGACCGGCGTTGTAATTCATGCCCTCGAGGCGGCCCGCCTTGCGCGCGTCGATGATCCACTGGGATGCGGTGCGGTGGGGGATGCCGAGTTCGTGCTGGAGCAGCTTTGCCGGCGGCAGTCCAGCCAGGGCCGCGCTGCCGTAAAGCAGTTCGACGACCTCCATGCGAGCGTCTCCTCCACCGCGCTTGACGACCTCGGCGGCGACACGAGGCGGAAGGATGCGGCCGGCGGCCGTCGTCAGCTGATCCACCGACAGCCATTCCGCGAGCGGATCGTCCTCGTCCTCGAGCGTCAGGAAGATGCAGCGTGGGGCTGCCATCTGCACGATCGCCTGCATTCCCACCTTCGCGACGGTGGGGTAGTTGAGTTCGACGTCGTCGCGCGTGGCGGTGTTCGTTACGCCCTTGATCACATAGCGACCCTGGGAGCGCACGTAGCGGGCCGTGACGGTTGTCTCGACTCCCACTGCCGCATCCGTCGTCGTTGCCACGAATGCGGGCGCGATGCGCAGTGCGGACCCGATGGGCTGGGTGGCTTCACGCCACGTGACCCTCCGACCATCGAGTGTCTTCACGTCGACTTTCACCTCCCTAGTCTGTCTAACCGCACGGCGCTTCTGCATTACCTCTTGCATAGGGTATCAGAAAGTGCTTCACTGAGGTTAAACCTACTGGAGGATATGCAACGGAGGGTCAATCGTGTTCACACTCACACCGATCGACTGCACTGATCCGGACCACACCTACCTCAGCCCCTTCGAGCTGGCCGAACGCCTGAGGTGTCCGCTCAGTCGGCTAACAGGGTGGCGAAAGTACGGCGGTGGCCCGGAGTTCACGAAGTTCGGCAAATCGGTCGCATACAGCGTTCGCGCCATCCACGACTGGGAGAAGGCGAATACCCATCGGCAGATCGGCGATGGTCGACTGAGCATGGGGCGGCGGTCGAGATGACCAGGGTTGTCGTCTACACGACAGGTGACGCCTGCATGCAGTGCAGGCTGACAAAGCAGGTGATGGATGCTGTCGGCCTCGCGTTCGAGAGCATCGACATCACCGAACCCGCCCACGCCCGTGATCGCGACCATGTGACGCGCGACCTCGGCTACGCGAGTGCTCCGGTCGTGGAGATCGATGGATGCGAGCACTGGTCGGGATTCGAACCCGAGCGCATTCGGGCGCTCGCCGCACGTTTCCAGCTTTCATCGGGCATCGAGGAGCGCTGAACCATGGCTGAGGCCTTTCGGGAGGGCCGGGGCCGGGAGGCGGCCTCCGAGGAGGAACGGATTGAACGGAAGCGCGCGAGCGCTCTGCGATACAGCGAAAAGCACGCTGACCACATTCGACAGAAGAGTCGGCAGTGGAAGGCCGCGCATCCGGAGAAGGTGAAGGAGTACAGAGACCGGTTCAATGAAGTACACCGAGATCGCGTCCTCGCCGAGAAGCGCGATTACGCCCGCCGACGTGTAGCTCAACTTCGCAAGGAGGCGGCAGAGAAGGAAGGCCGCCGCGTGAAAGCGCGGAAACGCTACGCGGCCAACCCGGAGGCGCACCTCGAGTATCAGCGGGAGCGCCGCGCGGCTCAGCGAGCAGCCGACCCGGAGGGATACCGCGAGGCGAAGCGGCTGCGCAACAAGCGGTGGCACGACACTCACCGCGAGCAGGAGAACGCGAAGCTGCGCGCCAAACATCGCGAGAATCCCGAGGCGAAGCGCGAGGCGGCGCTGCGCTACTACGCCGAGCACGGTGGAGAGGTGAAAGAGCGGCGCCGCGCGTACTACTGGGCGAATCGGGAGAAGCAGCTGGAGAAGCAGAGGCAGTGGCGGGCGCGGGAGAAACGCCGGCGCGAGGTCGGGCTTCCCGCGCGCCGGATCCACCGGCTCCCACAGCAAGAGCTCGCCGCGAACCGCGAAGCGGCCGACGACTTCTTCACCCGTCCTCGCAGCCCAGGAGATCTTGCGGTTCTCCGCAGTGAGCCGAAGCCCACGCCCAAGGAACTCGCCGTGTGGGCGCGAGACTGCGAGCGTGCTCGCATCGCATCAGCCATCGCCGAAGACGCTGACCGCGCGCGTCCGGTTCGCACGAGCGAGCAGCGGGCGCGAGAGGCGACTGCACGGGCCAAACGAGAAGCGGATGCCGCGGAGCAGGCTCGCATGGACGCGATCGCCCGCCTCATCAACGACCGACTCCGCCACGAACCGCGCCGCACTGCGCCGGTGCATGCGCCGCGTCCCACATTCACGATGACATCTGGAGGACTATCGCTATGAACATCCTGACGAGAGGAGCCGTCGTGTTCTTGGAGCCCGAGGTCGTCGACACCGTCCTCGCCCGCGTAGCCTCGGCGACATTCGCCTACTACCCCGGGAAGAACGTCGAAGAGGTCGGATACACCGTCTACGAGGACGTCGACTGGGCGATGGCTCCGGCACGAGGGCTGGACCCGCTCGTGCGCGCGGAATGGCGTCGGCGAATCGCCGAGGTAATCTCGAACCCTGACGCCGATCGTCGTGCCTTCATCGCCGATCTCAGGGCGCTGGCAGGGCCGCGATGACCAGCCCTCCGAGCGCGAGAGTGTGGCGGACGTGTCCGGCTTCGCGCCGGGCTTTCGATGCTTCTATGTGTGTCAAGCGGTCCGTGATGAGTGGTCGTCGGGGTGGTTTCCTTCCTCCGACGGCGAGAGGGTAGCGGGGAGGTGACGACTCCGTTCCTGTCGTGCGCTATTTGCAGACTCCGCTCTCCGCTGCGCTCCGAGCTCCGCTTATCAACCGCTCACTCGGGCACTCCGTCCTCACCTCCCCGCGTGATCAGCCGATTGTCGGAGCGAAGGTGACGCTCGAGGAGGATCCATCGGGTGCGCTTCCATAGAGCGGTCAAGAGTCACAGACGGCATATGCTCGGCCCTCCGCTTCGCTCCGGGCCTCCGCTATTCCACGACCCGGCACTCCGCCACCCCCGACCGCTTGATGCGCCAATGTCGGAGGGATGGACGGAACTGGGCTAAGGAATGTGGATACCGAGGAGCGCCGTAACTGAATGTCTGTGCCCCGGATCACACTGGCCCCAACAAACCCCTCCGAGAGTCTGAGGTTGCCATGAACACGCAGACCGTCTTCGTCATGGCGTTCACTGCGCTCGCGGTGTGCAGCGTCGCCTTCATGCTCGTCCTACCCGCGCTGGCGTCGGCAGCTGTGCACGGCAACCGTCGCGGAGGGCTGAGACTTGCAGTCCTGTTGGGGGTGCTCACTGCCGCCGCGGTCGCGATCTCCATCGCGCTCGGCGCGAATCCGGAGGCTTACTCGACCCTGGCTTGATCGCTGCTCAGCAGCTTTCTTGGCTGGGGATCGTGGCTCAAATCGAGATACCGCGGTCAGGTTGCGGCGCCGGAATGACCGGCGTGGGCGCCGGTGCGGGGCTGGGCGGACGCGAAACCGAAGTTGCCTCCCTTATCGCAACCAGTTGGCGGACAACGTTCGCCTCGACGGTCGGCCGCGCGACCGAGTCCTGCGGGAGCCCGAGCTCGGGAAGAACCTCCCGCAATGCGAGCTCATGCAACTCGATCAGCACCTCTGCCAACGGCTCTGCGATCGAGCGCAGTGACAAGGTGTAGTCCGTCATCGCTCGCAGCTCTGAGAGCCACCGCATCGCCTTCGAGGCAGACATCGGCGCAGACTGCTCTAGTTCGAGTACGCGTCCGGCCCCGACGAAGCTCGTTTCATCGGTGCGAACAGCATCGAATCGCAAGAGACCTTCACGGTCCAGGACGGTGACGCGATCAACGCTCGGCTTTGCCTCAAGTGCGGCGATTAGCTCACGCGTCTCCGCGAACCTCGTGTCGTGCTCTGCAACGCCCGTGAAGGGCGTCGACCGTCCGGCCTTCGCGTCGAGAAGGAACTTGGATGCTGTCGACAGCAGGCTCTCGGGCCTCGGTGTGGCGACCATGACGACCCGGGTGGTGAACCCGCTGTTCGAGAACAGACGGATGGCGGTGAGGCTGGTCTCCACCGCGCTGCGTGCTCCGTCGAGCAATAGAGATCGCCGTGTCGTGCGCGCGTGCCGGAGAGCGCCTTGCATCCAGGTTGCAGCCGATGTGGCAAGTAGGCGCGGAGCCTCCGGAGAGCGCGAGCGCGAGAGCTCAAGAAACTGCGGATGGAATGCGCGAAGTTCAGCCGCGGAGACCCTCGCCATCCCGTTAGGCGTTTGACGCACCAACTCGCTCGCAGCGCGGAGCGGCGCAGCGCCGGGCTGACCGACGAGGAGCACCATGACCGGTGAGCCGGCCGAAGGGGGATCGGCGAAAACCACCGGGGCGATCTTCTCGTCAAAGAGCCTCTGAAGCTCCTCGTCGCTGAGTGTCCCGCTGGTCACCGCAGAAGTCCTGAGAGTTCGGCGACGCGCTCGTTCAACCGCTCGAGGAGAGCATCGACGTCTGCGCGATCGAATGCATTGATGCTGAGCAGGTCGAGTTGAATGCGTTGGGCTTCGATGATCGCCAGTGCTGGCTCGAGAGCGTCAGCGTCGGACACGGCAAAGAGAAGCGCTGTCAGGGTGTTCGCGGCGTCCCGCGCAGCTTCGTACGCAGCTGCATCACCTGCGCGCCACGCCGAAGATTCGTGCCCCATTCTGCCTCCAGCCGAATTCTATCGAGCCGCTGACCGGGTCAACGAAGGAGTGCGGTGTCGCTGGAAGACCCGCGCGGCGCCAGGCTACGGGCACAATCGCAACAGTGACGATTAGCCACCGTGGATGCTCGGTCCATCGAAATGCACTGGTTGCTGCTGCTGTTGCACAATCGTGGGTGTGTAGACGTGTCCGCAAGCCGGGCAATTCCAGCCCCCGGGAATGTCGCGCATCACGATGCCGTCGTTCKGGCACCGGGGCTGCGCGCCGTCAAGCATGTCGCTCACATCAGGAGCGTATCCCGGCGGTCTGTCATTCGCGGCCCGAAAGGTCGTCCCTACAGCTGACCGGTTCGCTACCTGCCTGGAGCTCGCAAGGGATCCCTCAGCGGGCCGCTCGAATAGCCGCGGAGATCGCCTTGCTCCGCCCAACGCCAGGACGCTCGCGACCAGTAGCTTGAGATGGTGACTGATCTCGACCTCGAAGCACTGGAGCTCTCGGAACTGTTCGATCTGCATACCCGCATTCAGCGCGAGTTCAATCGACGTGGCGTGGCGCGCACCTCCGGTGCGATTCAGGGTGAGGTCGGGGAAGGATTAGCGCTTGCTGTTTACGGCGGCACGCTGCCGCCTCCCGGAACCAAAGCGTATGACCTGACTGATGCGCAGGGGCGCCTCGTTCAAGTAAAGACCCGCACGTTGCCAAAGGGCGACGACCGCATCTTCCAGTTCCACAGTCTCGACTTCGATCTCGCGCTTTGCATCAGATTCGATCGCGACTCGAATGAACTCGACTGGGCGCGCGAGTACGACGTTCACGAGCTACGTTCGCTTGTTAGCCCACACGCGCAGGGCCCACGGCTTCCGATGGGTCGAGCGCGGGCGAATGGCCGCGACGTGTCGGCCAGTTTCCGGGCCGCATACGACACTTTTCGGGGCCTCGGGATCACACCTAGCGTGCAGGGGTGATTGAGCTCCCTCTGCTCTTAGTCTGCGGTCGGATTGCCTCGACCGATCGAGTCACTGACGATCGCTGAGCAATCCGCGCGCGGCGGGCTGCGGGCACATTGCTTACGTCTAGAGCGACACCGAAGCCGATCCCTCGGATCGCACTGTGTCCCCGCCCTTGACGCCGCACATCCAGAACTGCAATCTGGATTGCGATCGCTTGGCAGCTGACTGACGTGCCGGTTAGGCGGAATCGGTCGAGTAAACCTCGGGCATGGGATGACCCACTCCCTTCCGCCACTGATGCAGATAAGCATTCTGATCGGCGTCTGCCTTGAACTGATCGCCGCCACGTGAGTGGCCCCCGCACTCACACCGCCAGTGCCAAAAGGTCCCAGACCTGGCGTAGTAGGGGTTGACGTCGGCACCGGGTCGACCCTTGTCGCCGCCCTCGCTGTCCGAGTTTGTGATCGCGTCCGCGAGTTTTCGAAGGAAGTTCGCGACCATCAGCGGGCACCTTTCTCTCGCTCGCACGTTGTCATCGGGCGTCGGCGGTTGTCAAGCAGCCTCATGCGCTTCACAATCGCCGATCTGAGCCGCATCCAACGTCGTTCGTCGCGGGCGTCGAAGAGCAAGGCTCAGATGCTGCGGCACGGTGCTGGCTTCAGTGGCGTCGCATGATGATGATCTCATCGCCCCAACTGACCGCCTATGCGCGTTCCAGATCCTATCGCTCAGCGGGCACGGGCTTTCGGTAACAACGGCTTCCTGCAGGAAGGTGCAAAAGCATCGAACAGCCGCAGCCCGGGGCGGTCGGGCGACGGCCAGCGGGAACGCAAGACAATCAGTAATACTCCCGAATGTAGCCAAGTGCCTTTTCGTAGACGTCGTTGTCTCGGATCTTGAACTGCACGTACAGCGTCTGCCGCAGCGCCTTGCGTACCTCCTGGTCGCCGGCGATGGTGGACTGCCAACCGTCGAAGCGGACAGCCCGAACGACTTCGTCGATGCGGTTGACGACGTTGGACACGATGATCGGCGTTGCATCGCCCTTGAGCGCCTCGAAGAGCTCCGTGAGAGCTGTTCTGCCCTTCTCCTCGCGAGGGATCTCGTTCTCAGCCTTCTCGGCCGCGACGGTGTCCTTGGCCAGGTCCAGCAGTTCGCGGAGGAAGTCGAGGCTGGACTGCTGGATGTCGGCGTATTTCTCGCGCAGCGCATTGAGACGCTGACCGAGCTCAATGAACACGGGATTGTTGAGGTGGCGTGCAATGCGGGCAGTGATCTGCTTCTCGATCTGCTCTGTCGGCACGTCAGTGCGCTTGCCGGTCATGAGGTCCTCGATCGTCTGCGCGTCGAGCACGATCGTCTCCGCGCCCTGCGGGATTTCGACCTGGATGCTCTCGTTGATCAGCTCGATCGTCTTCGCACCGAGCGCATGCCACACGAGCCGGCCGGTGATATCGGCCGGCCGCACGGACTCGTAGACATCGGTGAGCCACTTGTAGTCGTCACGGAACGGTCCGAGCATCGGGTCCGGGCTCAGCGCCTCCCACAGCTGTGAGACCACGCTGTACGCCAAACCGAACGCATCCTTCACGCCCTCATCCGCGATCGCCGCCTGCGCCTGAATCAGACCTTCATACCCCCCGACCGAACGGTCCACCCCAGGGAAGAAGGAGAGAGCCGCGGCCATCGCCGGCGTCAACTCCTGCTTCAGTTCCTCGATATTCGATATGACCTGTTGGACGGCAGTCTCATCGAAGGCGAGGGACTTCGCGACATCGTCGAAGATGCCGAGGTAGTCGACGATCAGCCCGTGAGTCTTGTGCGGGGGGTAGACGCGGTTGGTGCGCGTGATCGCCTGAAGGAGGGTGTGCTCTTTGAGCGGCTTGTCGAGGTACTGCGTCTGCAAGATCGGTGCATCGAACCCGGTCAGGAGTTTGGCTGTGACGATGATGATCTTGAGCGGATCCGCTGGGTCGTTGAAGCGCGAGACTACCTGTTCGAGTTCGTCGGCGCCGGGGGTCCACTTCGCCCACGACGTGGGGTCGGTGCGAGCCTTGGACATCACGATGGTGGATGCCTCCGGCTGCAGCATCGTGTCGAGCGCTTCCTTATAGGCCACGCAGGATGCCTTGTCGTAGGCGACCAGCTGCGCCTTATAGCCCTCCGGCTCGACTTTGGCTGTGAAGTGCTCGACTACGTCGGCGGCGATCTGGCGGATACGATCGGGGGCCTTGATCAGCACCTCGATGGATGCTGCCTTCTTCGACAGCGTGATCTTCTCGCCCTCCGTCAGATTCCTTTCAGTGGCGAGTTCCTCGAAGGCCGCGTCGATCTTCTCGTGGTCGAGGTGGATCTCTGACAGGCGCGGCTCGAAGTGCAGTGGCAGGGTGGCGCCGTCGCGGATGGAGTCCTGGAAGGTATACCTCGACAGGTATCCGCCCTCATCCTCCGGTGAGCCGAACCACATGAACGTGTTGCGATCGCGCTTGTTGATGGGCGTACCGGTCAGTCCGAACAGGAATGCATTGGGCAGCGCTTCGCGCATCTTCTGCCCATAGTCACCCTCCTGTGAGCGGTGCGCTTCGTCGACCATGGCKATGATGTTGTGTCGGTCGTTGAGTACACCGGATGCCTCACCGAATTTCTGGATCGTCGTGATGATGATCTTGCGCGCACCCTGGCTCAGCAGCGTTTGCAGTTCTTTGCGGGAGTCGGTCGAGACGAGACCGGGGACGTCGGATGCGTTGAAGGTGCCGGTGATCTGGGTGTCGAGGTCGATGCGGTCGACCACGATCAGGATCGTCGGATTCGTCAGCTCTGCGATCGCACGTAACTTCAACGCCGTGAACACCATCAGCAGCGATTTGCCCGAACCCTGGAAGTGCCAGATGAGGCCCTGCTTGACCTTGCCGTGCAGCACACGCTGCACAACGAGGTTGGTCGCCTGGAACTGCTGGAACCGTGCGATCATCTTGATCTTGCGGTGCTTCGAGTCGGTCGCGTACACCGTGAAGAACCGCAGGAAGTCCAACACTGCCGCCGGCTTAAGCGCAC
Organism: Microbacterium sp. P2_F9; assembly: GCF_056403635.1. Taxonomy (NCBI): domain Bacteria; kingdom Bacillati; phylum Actinomycetota; class Actinomycetes; order Micrococcales; family Microbacteriaceae; genus Microbacterium; species Microbacterium sp. P2_F9. Next base: position 28,504 of record NZ_JBFUFC010000007.1, read on the forward strand.
CGCTGACCGCATCCTTGACCACTTMAAGCCCGATCTTTGCGGGAGCGTCGGGGTCGGTCTCTTCCTCGCGCCACGGACCCCAGAGCTCGACCGGCATGCCGACCGTGCCGTAGCGGAAGTCTTTGCCCTCGGTCGCGAAAGAGAAGACGTTGGGCACGAAGAACTGGGGCACGCTGGCCTCGTAGTCGTCGTGGACCTGAGCGGCACCGTCGATCCACGTATATGCCGCCCGGATCGGCGTCTTCGCCTCACCAACCACGAGTGGAAAGCCGTTACACCACAGCACCAGGTCGAATCGCTTGCCGAGCCGCCCGATCTGGAAGCTCACCTCGGTGGAGATCATCCACTGGTTAGACGAGTCATCGTCCGGGTGGTCGAAGTCGATCAGGCGGACGGTGGTGTGCTCCCCGTTGGCACCGAACGGCATCGACTTCTGCCCAGTCAGCCAAGCCATGAACTCCTCGTTCGCTACCACTGGGTGGGGGCTGTTTCGAGCGGAAATCAGGATTGCACGTAGGACGTGGATGACCTCGTCGGCCTTGAGAGGGTCAGCCTCAATCTCGGGGTTCAGACGGACCAGCGCGGCTTTGACGAGGCCTTCAAGCAGAATCTCGTCGGTGCGGCGCACGACTTCGCTGCCCGGAACAAACTGCACATCGATCGTCGTCACGACATCGCGGATGTAKTCCCGCACCGAGTTGGCCTCATTGAACTGGGTCATCGGCCATCGCCAAACAAGTCATCAAGGAGGGCTTGGCTCAATGAAGATAGCCTTGCCGTCTCGGCTGCAGCAGCCTCTATTGCACCTCGTGAGGATCGGATGTTCGCGACGAACTGAGCCTCATGCGGAGTGACTCTGACCTTTAATCCCCGGGCCGTGCCCAGGGTCAATTTGGGCTTGACGGTTGTCGAGAGGTAGGGGGTTAGGTCGTAGTGCATCAGCGTGAATAGTAGCCAGTCGGTACTCACCGATTTGGCACGAAGTACATGGGCGTGGTTGTTGACCCACGCGGGACCGTCTATCCGGTACGCGATGGGTCGCTCGTCCCACCCAGCCAGTCCGAAACCGTCCTCGCATAGAAGGATAAGGGGTTCATCAAACAGGTGGTCGTCCACAGAATCGATCTGTCCACCCGCGCCGTAATACGGCACCAAACCCTTGCGGCCGGAACGCTCTGTGGCGCTGAGGGGAACCCGTTTGCTGTCCAGCACGTCGACAACGTCCCCCACGGTTAAGCCGTCCTGAATGTCAGGCACACAGTAGTCGCGGAGCATCTGGCGAAACATCCTTTGCGCCGCGCCCCTCAAGTCTTGCGTGACACGCCGGTGGTGTTCGATGGCCCAGAGAAGGCCTGTGATTCGCTCCTGTTCTTCGAGCGGCGGAAGGTCGAACTCGAACCGTTCGATGTCGGACCAGTTGACGTAAGGATTCACAGATCCCTTCGACTCGGCGATCGCGAACGCATGGAATGGCTCCGAACTCATGATGAAGGGTAGGAACTCCTGGAGTAGGACGTTCTCGTCCCTCGTCTCGACGACGAAGGTCGTATTTGCGCAGACACCGGCGAAGTTTGCAACGGCGACCTTCCGCAGATAGGTCCTGCGAGATCCGTACAACACTTGTCCCGGCCGGAACCGGCGGTGGAATGCCGGGCCCAGGTCAACCTCGCCGACATCCCCCCAGCGATGAATCTTGAGGTCGTCGGTGTCCATGTGTTCGCCGGCCACGAAACGCTCGACGCTGCCATCGGCCGGGTCGACCTTCTCTCTGGATGCCGTCGCGACGTCCCCGAGTGCGAATCTTGTCCAGGCCGACTTGTCAAGATCCAGACTCATGCGGTCACTTCCGTCCGCAACAGGTCGAGGACGTCCGCGATGGCATCCTCGGAAGCTACGACGGCTTCGCGCCAACCGGTCAGTGCGTGATCCAGATCCATCTGTGTACCGGTGCCGGCGGCCTTGGCGCCGGCGACATACAGCGGGATCGCGAGGCTGTACCCCTTGCTTGCAATCTGGTCGAGCGTGGCTGCGGCCGCAAAATGGTCGACGTCTTTGAAATTCCGGTAAACGTCGAGGATCTTCGTTTGATCTGACTCGCGAAGGAATGACCTCGCCTGTTGCCGCGCAACGTCGTTGACGGCATTGATGAACAGCACCTTGCCTTTGCGGTCCGCCGACTTCCGAGTTCGCATGATGACGATGGTCGCGGGCATCGGAGAGTTGTAGAAGAGGCCCTCGCCCATCCCGATCACGCACTCCACCAGATCCGACGTCACGAGCGCCTCGCGCAACGATGCCTCGTCCTTGCGGAAGAGTACGCCGTGCGGGAACAGGATCGCGGCGCGTCCGGTCGACTGGTCCAGACTCTTGGCAATGTGTTGGAAGAACGCGTAGTCGGCGCGCCCTTGCGGCGGCACGCCCCATATGTTGCGGCCATATGGGTCCCTGGCGAACGCATCCCGATTCCAAGCCTTGATAGAGTACGGCGGGTTCGCGAGGACGACGTCGAAGGTCCGTAACCCTCCCTTGCCGTCGAGGAACGCGGGACGGGCAAGCGTGTCGCCATGGGCGATCTGTCCATCGGCAATTCCGTGCAGGAACAGGTTCATGCGGGCGATGGCCGCGGTTCCGTAGTTGAGCTCCTGCCCATACAGCTTGAGGTTGCGCCACTCCCTGCCATGACRCTTCAGCTCGGCGGCAGTGGAAATGAGCATCCCGCCGGTGCCACACGTGGGGTCGTAGATGGACTCGCCAGGGTGCGGTTCGAGCAACAGAGTCATCAGGTGGACGAGGGTGCGGTTGGTGTAAAACTCCTGGGCCGTGTGACCGGAGTCGTCGGCGAACTTCTTGATCAGGAATTCATACCCGTTGCCGAGTTCGTCCTCGGGAAGGTTCGCGATCGAGAGAGTCCTGGTGGAGAGGTGCTCGATCAAGTCGGCGAGGGTGGAGTCGGGCAGGAGATTCTTATTGCCCCAGTCTCCGTCGCCGAAGACGCCAGGGAGCGTTTCCGGGTTGGCAGACTCGATTGCCCGCATCGCTTTCAGCAGTGTGGCTCCGATGTTCTCGGTCACCGAACGAACGTCACTCCATTGGCATCCGTTGGGGATCACGAAGCGATGGTTTTCTGGGAAGTCCGCGAGCTCCTCATCCTCGTAAGTCTCGAGCGCCTCCGCGTGCTCTTCGTCATACACATCCGAGATCCGCTTCAGGAAGACGAGCGGGAAGATGTACTGCTTGTAGTCGCCTGCGTCGATGAGGCCTCGAAGCACGACGGCCGCACCCCACAGGTAGGTCTCCAACTCGCGCTGGGTGATTCGGCCGCTCATGCGCTCAGACCCCACTCTTCGAGCTCGGCCTCGAGCGCGGCCCTGCTCTCCAGCGCCGCGGCATGCGCAGCTTCGAGGTTCGCGAGGGCGTCAGCGAGGGTGGTCTTCTCGCTCGTGTCGGCCGGCGTGACATACAGCGGGATGTTGAGGTTGAAATCGTTGCGTTCGATCTCGGCGAGATGGACAACGCGTGCGCGCCCGTCGATGTCGGCGAACCCGCTGCACGCGTCGAACAGCGCCTTTGTGTGTTCGGGCTCGAGGGTGTTCTGGTTGCGTCCCCTCTTCATAAGGTCTTCGCCGTTGATGAACAGCACCTTGCGTTCGCGTTCGGCCAGCTTCTGCTGGCGCAGGATGACCACACATGCAGCGAGACCGGTGCCGTAGAACAGGTTCGGGGCAAGTCCGATGATGGCTTCGATCTTGTCTGCGTTTAGGAAGTGGGTACGGATGCGCGCCTCCGCGCCTTGGCGGAACAATGCCCCTTGCGGGAGGACGACGGCAACGCGGCCGGTTGTGGGGTTCGCGGAGGTGAGCATGTGTTGGACCCAGGCCCAGTCGGCATACCCCTTCGGCGGCACCCCGCCCAGTTGGTTGCGGCCCCACTTGTCGGATGCCCACTCAACGTCGCCCCAGTTCTTCAGCGAGAAGGGCGGATTGGCGACGACACAGTCGAACTGCGCGAGGCGGTTGCCCGTGTAGAACGCCGGGTTGCGCAGTGTGTCCTCGCGAACGATCTTGAAGTCCTCGACGCCGTGGAGCAGCAGGTTCATGCGGGCGATCGCGGAAGTGGCGAGGACCTTCTCCTGACCGTACAGCTTGCCCCACAAGGTCTTGGGGCTGCCCCCGCCAGTCCTCACGTGCTCAATGACCTCGATCAGCATGCCGCCCGTGCCGCATGCAGGATCGTAGACGCTCTCGCCTTCTTGCGGGTCGAGGATGTTCACCAGGAGACCGACCACGGAGCGCGGCGTGTAGTACTCGCCGGCCTTCTTGTTGGATTGGTCAGCGAACCGCTTGATGAGGTACTCGTAGGCGTTGCCGAACACGTCCGGTGCGACGTTGGCATTCGACAAGGTCGTGGTGGAAAAGTGCTCGATCAGGTCGGCGAGCTTGCGGTCTGGCAACTTGTCCTTGTTGGTCCAGTTTGCGTTGCCGAAGATGCCGTAGAGCGTCTCAGGGTTGGCCTTCTCGATGTCGCGGAACGCGGTCTGCAGCGCGGTGCCGATGTTCTCGGTCTTGGCGCGCACGTCGGCCCAGAGGTTTCCGTCGGAGATCGCGAAGCGGTGGTTCTCCGCGAACGCCGCGAAGTCATGATCACCGCCGGACTCCTCGAGCGCTTGCTCGAACTCCTCGAGGTAGACATCACTGATCCGCTTGAAGAACATCAGCGGGAAGATGTACGCCTTGAAGTCGGCTTGGTCGATGCTGCCTCGCAGCAGATCAGCGGCCTTCGCGAGGTACTGCTCCATTTCGGACAGCGGCATGCGTCCTGTGGTCATGTCATCGCCACCGCGCTCTTGGTGCCGGTCTGGACGCTACCGGTGTCCTCAGCGGGCGGTCGGCGTCGGCGGGGCACGCGATCAAGCCGACTGGAGCGCAGCAGGGGTCCAAGTGCGTTCGCCAAGCCGCCCTCACAGCGCTCGGAGGTGCTGACGTCGGTGGACGTCGAGGGCAATATCGAAGCGACTCGCGAACTCCCGCACATCAAGGCCGACGACCTGCGCCAACTGCTCGAGGCTGAATTCGTGCTCATCCAAGTGGACTCTGACGATGTTGCGCATAACCGACGGCACGTCTCGCTCGATCGGCGCGGGCTCTGTCAATCGCCAGCCGCGCTGCGATATCTGGACGTTGAGGCTTCGATACCGCGCATCATCAATCACCCCAAGGTCACGGGCGCGTCGAATCAGAGCTGCCATCGACACTCTCCAAACCATCTTTAGTTGCGCGGCACGCTGCAGCGATATTCCTTTGAGCTGCGTTCTGATCTCTGCGGAGGGCATCAAAAACTCAGCGGCGAACTCATCAGCCTCAAACTCCGCAGTTTCGGGGGCGATTGCCTCGCCATGCAGTACCAGATGTGCCAACTCGTGAGCAAGTGTGAATCGCTCGCGGTCCGCTGGCTGTTTGCTATTGACAAACATCAGATGAGGCGCGCCGTCAAGCGGGGGAATGCTAATTGCAGAGATCTTTTGAGACTGAAGGTCAGCGGGGATGATCACGATCCCGGCGCGCTCCAAAATTGCGGCGAGGTTCCGAATCGGCCCCATCGGAACTGACCACATCGCCCGGACTGCGCGAGCCGCCGCGGCCGGACCGCCGATCTCAGCTGTGTCGAGGACAGGAACGTCGAATCGGGCGTCGATCTCGATGGACCTCGAAAGCCGCTCCAGTCGCATTCGCGTGAGATTTACCTGAGCCTGAATGCTTCTGAGCGTCGTCTGAGGTAACGACTGCTGCTTTCGGTGGTAGAAGACCGAGCTTCCGAATCCATACACCTCGTCGGACCACGCGAAGACACCCGTCGGGTAGTCGAGGGTTTCGGCGATGCGACTGAGCCTGTCTTCGTCGACCGGTGCGAACCCGTGTTCGATCTTCGACATCGTTGCCGGCGAAACACCAATCGCCTTCGCGAGCTGTGAGCTGGACATGGCCCGTGACTCACGCAGAAGTTGGAGCATCTGCGGGTTCATCACTGTGCCTCCGTCTTGCCTTCCTCGGTGCTGGTGGACTTGATGGTGCTGCGAACCGTTGGCCMTTCGTCAGGTGAAGCGGTCATCAGGAGCTGAGCCGGCGAGGCGATCGTTGTGCCGTCAGCACGGAGGTCGATCGACCAGAGCAACTCCCGTCCAAAGCTGCACGCCACCGCCACCACGTCCAGCTCGAGCCCGAGATCGTCCGGGTAGTAGCCGACAGTGATGTGGGTTACGGTGAGCCCCTGGAGGGCCACCTGCTGATGCAGCATCGCGCGCCTCTGGAACGTCGGAATGCCGGATGTCGTCAGGCGATGGGGATTGCTGAACTTCTTGATCCGAACCTCGATGGTGCCATCGGCGAGCGAGACCGTCAGGAAGCCGCGCGACTTCGACGTCGGAATCCCGAGATCGTCGAAGTACGACTCAAGTCGCGCACTGATGTGGTCGTAAACGATGTTGGCGCGTGAGGTCTTTCGTCCCAGCGCGAGAGATGGCGCCGCATGAACATTGCGGTGCCACTCAGCCCAACCGCCTTCGATGCACTCGCGAATAGGGTCGAGGTGTGGTTCGAGGTGAGGTCGAGCCTCGTCCTCGGAGAGAAGTTCATTAATCACAAGGCTCAGCCTGGACCCTTAAATCTTGTGTGTCAATCTTTCGTGAATGTTTCCTTCGACGGCTGGTCATGCGGCACTCCGGAGCTCTTGCGCGCTCGTCGTGGTCTCGCGCGCTCGCGGTAAAGATCAATCAGTTCTTCAGCACGCACGCAAGCAGTTGCGAGAAAGCTGGCGACGAAGCTGAGCCGCGAGGTTCGCGTCGCAGGCTGTCCGACCTCTTCGTCTGGGTGTCGCTCCAGGATGTGGGTCATCGAGACGGAATTCGCATGCACGATTGAGCTGCAAATCCTCCACGCCTCGAGTCCGGAGATGGATGTGCGTTGCGACTCAGCTACGGGGTGCACCTGGTCGACGACTCCGATGACCGATGAGCTGCGAACGGCTTTCTCATAGTCAGTCGACGAGATTCCACGAAGGCGATCGTGTGCGCGATGGGCTTCTCGGGCAAGCGTGTTGTGGTCATCGGATGGCCGTCCGACAAACTCGTTCCACATCGTGCGGTCGGACGCAATGTTCTGACGGTAGATGCGAAGGGTGCGGCTTGCCGAAAGTTGATCGCTCTTCGCGTCCAGAACCCACAGCCCGAGCGAGGACGCCTCGATGGCCGATCGAATCATTGAGTACAGCGCGAACGGCGGAAGATCGCGTCGGAGAACACGCTCCGTCTGCCGGATGTTGTCAGCGGCTACGAGCGCGAAGGTGCGGGCAATCTGCGACGTCTCGAATGGCGTCGTCATGGCGTCGACTCGACCCAGCCAGCTGCTGGTGTCGGGTGGTGGGAGTCGCGCGCTCTGTTGGATCACCTTCAAGACCGTCGGGCGCAGAGTGTCGAGGTACGAGGTGGCCGCTCTTTCCAAGGCGACGCCTTCGCGCGTATCCAGTAACCTCACTGACTCCATAAGACCGAATGTAGCGAAAGCCTCGAGCTAGTCGGCCGACGACGGCTGGCACGTACGAAGGCCGGGGTGTCGCCCGCGCAATGAGAGCCCCATGACTCGGAACGTCGGAGGCGACTCGTAGCATTAGCCGGAGTCCTCGGACGCACGTGACCCAGTCGCCACCCGCAAGGAGAGTTTCAATTGAACAGCCCGAGTGACAAGCGGTCGGTCTTCGTCGTGCATGGACGCAATGAGGCGCTCCGTAAGGCGATGTTCGACTTCCTCCGCAGCATCAACCTGTCCCCGATGGAGTGGACGACTGCGGTCGAACTGACGGGCGAGGGTTCACCGTACATCGGGCAGGTACTCGACGCGGCATTCGAGCACGCCACGGCCATCGTCGTGCTCATGACGCCGGACGAAGTCGCCTACCTCCAGCCGCGCTACGCCAACACTGAGGGCGACGTCGAGACTCAGCCCGCAGCGCAGGCCCGGCCAAACGTGCTCTTCGAAGCCGGAATGGCGCTCGGTCGTGATGCGAAGCGCACTGTGCTGGTCGAGGTCGGCGAGGTGCGCCCGTTCAGCGACATTGCCGGTCGCCACGCGATCCGACTGAACAACTCCTCGGCAAGCCGCCAGGCGCTCGCAAACAGACTCAAGACCGCGGGCTGTGATGTCGATCTGACCGGAACGGACTGGCACGCCACGGGCGACTTCACCTCGCCGCCGCCGCCTGGCGACGGCCTCGCGCTCGGGCGGCGCCTACCAAGCGCAGCACCGGCCCGTAAGCCGATCGACTTCGACCTCAAATACATCAACAAGGGCGGTAACCGGATCGACAAGCTCCAGGTAATCAACCGCGGTACGGAGACCGCGTACGACGTCACGCTCACGCTGCCCGAGAAGGCGGGCATCGATCTGCGCTCCACCGGTCTACCCGTGATTCCCAAGATCCCCGGTGGTGGGCGCTCTGTGACCATTGACGTGATGACCTCACGGATGGTCTTCGGCGGCGCGGGCATGGACGACGCTTTCGATGTCACCATCACTGCCCGCACCGATGGCGGCGAGCAGCAAACCCAGGACGTTTTTCTCGACATGAACGGGTAACCACCGATGGATGAAGAGATCCGAATTCCCGTGAGCCTTCCCCTCGACAGCGACGGCTTCCTCCGGCGCGAATGCCCGACCTGTGAGCGCGAGTTCAAGTGGTTTAGCCACGACGAAGGCGACCCGAACGCTGAGCTAGCGACGCAGTACTTCTGCCCGCTCTGCGGCTCGCCCTCCGGTCTCGACTCGTGGTGGACGCCTGCTCAGCTCGAGTATGGCTACGGCAGCGCCGGAGGAGCGATCGATCAGGTTGTCGAGGACGCGATTGCAGACATGCTCAAGGGCCTGAAGGGCATCACCTACAAACCCAACCCCTCGTTCAGTCTGGACATCGAGACGCCTGAGCCACTGATCGAACCGGACGACATGGTGATCGTCGAGCCGCCGTGCCACCCCAATGAGCCACTGAAGGTTCCCGATGAATCCGCCGAGCGGATCCACTGCCTAATTTGCGGGTCAGTTTTCGCCGCGTAGTGCAGCGGAAAACACCGCTTCGGGACTCTCCATGTCTCGCCACTTGCCAACGACCCCACTCGCCAGGTCGGTCGCCTGAGCGAACGCAAGCCGGTCCCTGGGCGACGCTGGTGCGACAGTCATTGCTGCGACCGAGTTCCGCGACATTGCTGCGGTGATGAGTTGCAGTAGGCCCACTCGCGAAACGGCCCGATGAGCGCACCACTAATGAAGCCGGCGAACGGAATCCCGCGCAAGAGCCCCCGCGAAGGCCCCGCGAAGAGCGAAGACCCCCCCGCGAAGCAACGAGAGAGCAATGCACGCAGGCACTTGCTGTGTAAGCACTCGTAAGTTAGACACATTCGGCGTACCCTGAACCCATGCGCGGTGGCCTCGAACGCTGGAAGCGGGGTGTCGAATCGCAGGGGGTTCGGCAGGCGCTGGCGTACGCGTTCAAGGGCAGTTGCGACTCGCACCTTCGCAGCGTCACGGGCGTCGAGGCGCTCGCCGCTTACAGCGGCGGCGATGCTGCCCGCGTCACTCGGTTCGCGGTCGCGGCCGGCTCCATCACGATCGACGGCCTCGATGCGGACGAACTGCGCCGCTGGGTCGACGGCCACGACCCGCTCACCGACGAGCCGCGCGGCCGCGAACTCACCTCTCCGCACGCTGACCTCATCCTCGACGGCACCATCAATGCCCCGAAGTCCTACAGCATCGCCGCACTGATCAACGAAGAGCTCGCAAGCGAGTACGAAGCCTTGCAAGACCGCCTGCGCACGCGCATCATCACGACCTGGCAGCGCGAGCTGAACGCTCGGCGCGGCGCGGGCGGCAGCGTCCGGGAAGCACTCAAACGTATCGAGGTCGTCGAACTGCAGCACAGGCGGTCGCGGGCGCTCGATCCGCACATCCACCGGCATCTGTGGCTGAACGTCAAGGTGCTCGGCGAGGACGGCAGGTGGTCGAACGTCGACTCCCGCGTCGCGATGAAGCTGCACACGCTCATCAACGCCGAGGGGGAGCTCGCGGCTCGCACCGACCCGGCATGGCTCGACGCGCTCGCCCGCAACGGCTACACGCTCAACGACGCGGGCGAGATCACCGAGCTCGCGGATGCCGTGCGGCCGCTCTCGCGGCGCTCAAACCAGATCGAGGCGAATCGCGCCAAGTTGCTGCTCGAGTGGCGGTCGGAGCATCCGGGACAGGAGCCCGACCACGACATCCTGCAGCACATCGATCGGCTGGCGTGGGCGAAGAATCGGCCGAACAAGCCCGGTGTGGTGGACGAGTCCGAGTGGGAGCAGCTCATCCGAGACGAGCTGCGGGCGATCGACCCCGATCTGCTGCGGACGCGGCCGGCGACGCGTCCGCGGGCGGTGGCAATCGAGGACGTCGACCGAGATCTGCTCGCGGCGCGGGCGATCGTGGATGCCGACTCCCGCTCGACCGCGTGCGGCGGAAGGTTCAGCCGCTACGACCTGCGGGCCGGGGCGACGCGTGCGGTCGCGGCATCTGGAATCGTCGCCCACCGCGACGACCTGCAGGAACTCATCGATGACGTTGTGGAGCGCGGCCTCGCTCAGATCGTCGACCTGCTCGAGGCGGAAGGCGAGCGGCCGGAGCACATCAAAGGCTTGATGGCCGCGACGACCGCGGGTATGAAGGTCGCGCTCGCCGCGCGGTTCGATGCGCTGACAAGCGCGGGGGAGGCGGTCAGTCGCGAAGACATCACCGACATCGCGGATCAGATTCTGGATGCCGACCTCACGCTCGACGCAGGCCAGGCGGATGCCGCGGCCGCGATCGCCGGCACCGACCGGCTCGTGTCGGTGACAGGGCCCGCGGGTGCGGGCAAGACGACGATGCTGCGCGTCGCGCGCGCGGCGCTGCAGCGGCAGGGACGACAGTTGATGGTGGTCGCGCCGACGAAGAAGGCTGCTTCGGTCGCGGGTCGCGAGATCGGCGCGACCGCACTGAGCCTTCACGCGCTGCTCGCCGACCACGGATGGCGCTGGGGTCGCGATGAGGCCGGCGCCGAGATCTGGGCGCGGCTGCGCGTGGGCGAAATCGATCCGCGTACTGGTGCGGTGTTCGCGGGGCCGCGTCGGTTTGCGCTCCGGCCCGGCGATCGGGTCGTCGTCGATGAGGCCGGGATGGTCGACTTGCAGACCGCTTCTGCACTCGCGGCGGTCGCCGGCGATACGGGTGCGGGCATCGCGATGGTCGGCGATCACCTGCAGGCGATGCCGGTGGGCCACGCCGGTGCGATGGCGTGCATGACCCGCCGCGCCACCGCGGTCGTCGAGCTGACGGCGGTGCATCGCTTCCGCGATCCCGAATACGCTGCCCTGACCCTTCGCATGCGGGAGCCTTCTTCGCGCGACGAGGCCGTTGCGGTCGCTGCCGAGCTCGATGCTCGTGGTGCGATTCATCGAGTGGCGGATGCCTCGCAAGCCCGCGACGTGATGGTCGAGGCCTGGTTTCGCTGGGCCGTGGGGTGTCGACGGGTGGCGTTGGTCACGAGCACCAACGAGGAAGCCGATGCGATCAACGAGGCCATCCAGGAACGGCGCGTGGAGCTGGCGCAGCTACGCGCCGACCGGCTTGCTGTCGGGCAGGGGGAGCAACGCTTGCTGGAGGGCGACGTCGTGCAGACTCGGCGGAACGACCGGGTGGCGGACGTCGACAACAGAGCGTTGTGGACGATCAGGCGGATCGGATCGTCGGATGTCGAGTTGACCGCGCTGGGGGATAGCGGCGACGTGCGGCGGGTGTCGCTCGAGTATGCCGCCGAGTACATGCATCTCGCGTACGCGGCGACCGTGCATGGGATCCAGGGTGAGACGACGGATGCCTCAATCGTCGGTCCGGGCGTGGACGCCTCGGGGCTGTATGTCGGGATGACGCGGGGGCGGGTGCACAACGAGGCGATCGCGATCGCGTGGAATTCGGATGTCGCGCGTGAGCAGATCGCGGACAGCATGATGCGGGGCGTCCAAGAGGTGAGCATCGACGACTCGGTGCGGGCTGCCCGCAGTGAGCTTGGGAGGGCTGCTCGCGTGCAGGCGGCACCTCGTCGTGACGGCGGAGTAAAGGGGGCGGTCCGTGTCCGAGGCTCCGATGCCGCTCGGGCGGATCGGGACGGCGATTGGCTCCCGGCGGCAATCACTACCCTGGTCGCGCTCGAGGCTCAGATCGGCAGCGAGCGCGCGTTGCACCACGCGCGCCGGCCGGTCGACTCAACGCGGCACGAGCGGTTGGTCAGTCAGCGCGACCGGCTCCGTTTGGTCATCAGAGATGTTGCTGGGGCTCAGGAGAGTGCGGCTGAGGCGGCGCTGAAGCCTGAAGCTGTCCCGCGCGACCGTTCGCGCGCTCCGCACGAGGTAAACCACGCCGTGGATGGCGCCTCCCCGGGTCTCTAGCCGGGCGAGAAGGTCGACCCCGCTCAGCACGGCTGACCGCGCGCGTTTGGCGCCCCCATTCGCGCATCTCACCGGGCCGGGTAGGTGGGCAGTCTTGGTCGTCGGTTGACCCTACGGCGTGAGGGCCGGCCAACCCAATGCCTTCTGCCGCCCGCACAAGGACCGGCATTCGTGCGCAGGGATAGGTCCCGGCGGTGTCTGTACGAACATTCGTAGCGAGACGAACGGACCGGCACTTAGCGGGCAGTTGGCATGGTTCGACATCGCCGTGACGAGCGTCCCCCTACACTCGTCATGCGTTGCCCAGATGAAGAAGGCGAGAGTCGATGAGCACTCAAGGCAGACCTCCTCGATTCTGGCCTTGGGTCGTTGCTGCGATCGGGGTGATTGCCGGCGTCTTCGGAATCGTTACATTCCTGACGGGTAACAATCTTCCCGACTTCTTCAACCAGTCCAACTCCGGTAACGCCGGCACGGAAACCACCAATCAGCCCACGTACGAGAAGATCATCTTCCCTGCGACGGTCTTCGACTTCGCACGAATGGACAATCCGACGCGCCAGTCGTACTTGCTGACTGCCTCCGAAGCTGGCGCGACCGCCTATGCCTACAGCTACTGGCAAGATCCAGCTTCCGTGTGGATGGACGCGACTGCCGCCGCAGGCGGAAACACTGCCACAGTTGTGGGTCACATGGTCTCTGAGGCCGGTGCGGCCGGCCAGCGCACCGATTCGGATGGCCCGACCACGTGTGTCTGGGATCAGGACAGCGATCCGAACACTCCGATGCACTCTGTCAAATGCTTCCGCATTGACAACTCGACTAACCGCGCGCTGATTATCTGGACCGAGGCCCAAAGCGTCGGGGATCCCAACGCTCGCCGCCTCACCGAAGAATTGTGGAATCAGACAACGTGGGAGTAGGGAGCCAGCAGGTAGGTACCGCTTCACCCTTTACGAGGCAATCGTCCAACACATCTGAGTGGCGCCCTAGGCTATTTGTCTCGCGCACGGAAGGCGGCTGCACTCCACCCCGTTGGTCCGCCCTCGTCACCCAATGCGTCCGCTCTGACCATCTGAGCGCGTAATGACCCAGCGCTGGAGTGCGACCGAACGAGGGCGCGCCAATTCATAGCTGTATCGGCATGCACGGCTACGCTTGGCTGATTGTTCGCTTGTTCGTGGGATGGGGAGTCCGTTAGTGGCCGCAGGGGATTGGCCAACCCACGACAACAAGGCGTGGCGGGCTGTACTTGATAGAGCCCGTGCGCTCGGCTGGCCAACGCCTGCGTGGACGTCGAGTCATCCGAAGCTTGTGATGAAGTGCCCCGCTGGGAACCCAGCCTGCACAATCACCGCATTTTCTACAGGCAACAACACCGAGCGTGTGGCCATTCAGTCACTCGCTCGCCTCGATCGCTGTCCACACAGGGCAGTCAAGGATGACCTTGCCAAAGTGGATATTGCCCTAGACATGGCCGAGCGGTTTCTCGGCGCGGCTGAGACGTTGCGGCAGCGTGGGGTCGCGGGGGCACGCTTGTCAGAACTTCTCGAACTAGCGAGCACCGAAGTGGACGCGGCAGCCAAAGTACTCGAAAGAGAGTTCGACCATGTCAGCGAGACATACGAGGAATTGAGCGCACTGGCCGGCACTCTCTTGGAGAGTGACCCAGACACGGTTGACTTCTCGCAAGTCACCGCGGAAGCGGACTCCAATCTCCGCACGGCCCGGAAGG
>NZ_JBFUFC010000008.1:0-41945 GCF_056403635.1 Microbacterium sp. P2_F9
GCGTCAACAGGACGCACAGGCGCCCGCCGGAGACCGTCAGCACTGCGGTGTCGGTGGCCACCGAGGGCCGCGGGTAGTCCTCAAGGGTCCGCCCCGAGCTGTCGCGATAGGTCACAGGCCGATTTTACGCTGAACTGCGTAATGTCGGAGGCGCCTGGGATGCTGAAGACATGGAAATGACAGACGAACAACTCGACCGGGCGATCGGCGCCGTCCTCGCCTCCGCCGCGGGCGACGCGCTCGGATCGCACTACGAGTTCGGCCCCGCACTGGACGACGCCGTGACGCCGGAGTTCGGAATCGGATGCTTCGGCCACGACGTCGGCGAATGGACCGACGACACCAGCATGGCCCTGCCGATCCTCCAGGTGCTCGCGGATGGCCGCACCCTCGAGGACTCCGCCGCACTCGACGAGATCGTCACCCGCTGGAGCGATTGGTCGCGGACAGCGAAGGATGTCGGCACCCAGACCCGCGGCATCCTCTCGCACCTCACCGACACGACCGCCGACGCAGCGCTCGCCCGCTCGCGTGCCGTGCATGAGTCGACCGGGCGCAGCGCCGGAAACGGATCGCTCATGCGCACGGGCCCGGTCGCCCTCGGCTACCTCGACCGCTCGCCCGGGGAACTGGTCGCGGCCGCAGGTCGGGTCGCGCAGCTGACCCACTGGGAGGACGACAACGTCGACGCGTGTGCGATCTGGTGCCTCGCGATCCGGCACGCGATCCTCACCGGCGAGCTGGATGTCCGCGCGCAGGTGGCGCTGATCCCGGCCGGGCGCCGGGGCCGCTGGACGGGCCTGATCGATGAAGCTCTGGCACCGGGCATCCATCCGCGCGATTTCCAGTCCGGGAACGGCTGGGTGGTGCGGGCATTCCAAGCCGCGCTTGCTGCGGTCAATGGAGCGGCGGCGCTGACGGACGCGCTCGAGCGAGCCGTGCGCGGCGGTGGCGATACCGACACCGTGGCGGCGATCGCGGGGTCGCTCGCAGGCGCGGTGCACGGCGGCAGCGCCGTGCCCCTCGGCTGGAAGCGCCGGCTGCACGGGTGGCCCGGCATCGACGCAGAAGAGCTGACCAGGCTCGCCGGACTCGCCGCGCGCCACGAGACGCTCGAACGCTAGGCGGCACCGCCCGGACTACAGCGGGCCGAAGACCCTGGAGGGATCGGCATCCAGCCCCAGCACTTCGAGCGCACCGAGCAGTTCGCGCTCCTCGTAGCGGAAGTGCGACTCCATGATCGCGCCGATGCCATCGAGATGCCGGCGGAGCACCGCGCCGGGCTCGCCCGACTGCAGCGCGCGATCGAGCTGCGCCAGCAGATGGGCGATCATGCCGTGATCCTGCTCGAGCTTCGCGATCACGGGACGAAGGTCCGGATGCCGCGCCTTCAGTTCGGGGAACAGCCCGGCGTCCTCGCCGACATGGTGCGTGCCGAGGGCCACGCAGAACCCGTGGCAGTAGAGGAGCAGATCGCGGGTCACCGATTCCGGGTCGGATTCGAGGCCGGAGCGCGCGACCTGCAGCGCGGCGCGCAGACGCTCGTGCGCGGTGCGAAGCTCGGCGTCCCACGCGATGAGTCTCGCCCGGTCGCTGTCGCCCACTCCCCCACTCTGGGGCACGGCGAAGCCGATGTCGACCGCGATCTCCTTCGCTCTGGGCGCGTCGGCGCTCCTCCTCCGCCCAAGCCGCGGCGCTGGCTCCTGGGAACTGTTCTGACCCCGTCGAAGGGTCGCCGATCACATCGAGGCATCACTGCATCACGGTGCCTGATGTTATGATGCAGGATGCGCACAACCATCACGCTGACACCTGAGGCCGATGCCCTGGTGCGCCGGATGATGCGAGAGCGCGGACTGTCTTTCAAAGACGCAGTGAACGCCGCGATCGTCGACGGTATCGCCCCACAACCGCGCACCGCCTACGAGACGCCGGTGCGACGCCTGGGCCGGGCGCGCATTCCCCTCGATCGGGCGCTGACCGCGGCATCCGATCTGGAGGACGAAGCGCTCCTGCACAAGCGGGAGCTCGGCAAATGAAGCTCGTCGACGCGAACGTGATGCTCTACGCGGTGGACGCGGATGCCCGCCACCACGAGCAGGCGAAGCGCTGGCTCGATCGCGCCCTCTCGGGGGCCGACACGGTCATGCTGCCGTGGGTGTGCGCGCTCGCATTCGTGCGCCTCACGACCAGCGCGCGGGTCTATGAGAACCCGCTCTCCGTCGACGATGCCCTCGACATCGTCGGGAGCTGGATGTCGCAGCCGAACGTGATCACGCCGGAGCCGGCGAGTGGGCATCTCGAGCGGATGCGCGAGCTGCTCACCCACACCGGATCCGGCGGCAACCTCGTCACCGACGCGCATCTCGCCGCGCTCGCACTCCAGCATCGGGCAACTGTCGTCACGTTCGACAGCGACTTCGGGCGGTTCGACGGGGTCGACTGGATGCGGCCGGAGTAGCCGGGGTCACTCCCCCAAGGCCTCAGGGCGAGGAAAGTCACCCACTTCGACGGCTCGCCCGGCGGAACGTCCATCGGGAACCACACCCGACCGGGAACGATGTCCTCCTGCAGCCACGTGCCGTCGGGCTGACGACGGGAGCGCACAAGCTCGAGAGTCTCGTCCACGCGCGAATCGAGCGGCACTCCATCACGACGTGCGGCCTGGGTGAAGTAGTCGACGGCCTTCAGCGCCGTGAACGGCGCCCGATACGGCCATAGGATCACGGTCGCCCAGCGCGTGACCTGCTCGCCATCGGACAGCCGATAGCGCAGCCGGCGCTCGAGCAGATACTCCTCGCCCCGCTTGCGAGCCGCGCGCAGCTCCGGCGTGCTGCCGGAGATCTCCTCGTACGCGAGGATGCCGCGGAGGGCATTGATCGTGGAGTGGAACGACGATCGGGTGGAGCCCTCGATCCATTCGCAGTTCCACCCGCCGTCGGCGAGCTGGTGCTCGGGAAACCATGCGGCGAGCGCACTCACGTCAGCGCCGAGCCACGCGCCGTTCGCGAGGGTCATCGCGTTGATGCAGACATCCACCTCGCCGTCCCAGTAAGGCAGGTCGTCGTACTCCCACCGCGAGTTGGCCGCGATCTTGGCGGCGGTGCCGGCGAGGGCCGCGGCATCCATCCCCCATTCGCGCAGCGCGGTGAGCGACCAGGTGGTCGCGGTCCATGGCTGACCCGCTTCGTCGTCGGTCATGTCAGCGGGGAAGAACGCCCCACCCGCCCACTGCCCATCGGGATCCTGGTGGGCAAGCAGAGCGGCGCCATTCCCCTCGGTCGCGATGCGTGCCCGGGTCGCCTGCCAGACCTCCGGCGGCGCTCCGACGAGGTCGCGCTCGACCTGCCAGCGCAGCGTCGGATCGGAGTCGAGCAGCCAGGCCATCACGTCCATTCGCCCACGCTAGATCTCACGGCCGACATACGCCACGGATGCCTCTACCCCGCGCCGATCGAACCCACCCGTCGTACGCTCGATGCATGGCGACCGAAGCGGGCTGGTACGACGACGGCTCCGGCAGGCAGCGCTGGTGGGACGGAGCGCGCTGGACGGAGCACTACGTCGACCTCAGCGAGCGGGACATCGCCCTGCACGCGGATGAGGCGACACCGGGTCGCGCTCCGGCCCGAGCGGGCTGGTACGACGACGGTCGTGGTCGCGAGCGTTGGTGGGACGGCGCCCGCTGGACGGACGCGGCCAAGTTCAGCGGCGACGAGCGGTCGCTCGCGGGCATCGTCATCGATGGGCGCTGGATCCACTTCGGGGCGCTGAGTCAGCCGGTCACCGGCGCCGGCGCGGTGCAGGTGACGGGGGCTGAGCTGCTCAAGCGCGGTCGTCTCCAGAAGCCCGCCGTCGCCCGGACGCTCTTCGGACCCTCGGGCCCGATCACCCCGCATCTGCTCAAGCGCTCGGTGCGGGCCGAGGCGACCTACCTCCTCATCGAGGTGGCGGGACAGACCTGGCTCACCGCCGTTCCCCCGGGACAGGATGCCGAGGCCCGGCAGTTCGCGACCTGGATCAACCAGGTCTCGCAGCATTACCGCTACCGGTGATCGGACCAGAGGAACTCACAGCGCGTCCCCAGGTTCGCGGGACCAAAAGCAGCGCGGCATCCGTTCTTCTCTATGGCGCCGCAGCCAGCAGCGCCGATCCAGGAGGGACCACCCAGTGAGCACCGACTACCGCAAGACCCCCGAGGCGCTCGAGCGCCTCACCGACACCCAGTACCAGGTGACCCAGAACGCGGGCACCGAGCCGCCGTTCCGCAACGAGTACTGGAACAACCACGAGGCCGGCATCTACGTCGACGTGGTCTCGGGCGAGCCCCTGTTCTCGTCGCTCGACAAGTACGACAGCGGCACCGGCTGGCCGAGCTTCACCCGGCCCATCGTCCCGGACGCGGTCACCACCAAGACCGACTGGAAGCTCCTGATGCCGCGCACCGAGGTGCGCTCGTCGGCCGCCGAGAGTCACCTGGGGCACGTCTTCAAGGACGGGCCGCGCCAGGCCGGAGGCCTGAGATACTGCATGAATTCGGCTTCGCTGCGCTTCGTCGCCGTCGCCAAACTCGAGGAGCAGGGTTACGGCGAGTACCTGAGCCTGTTCGACAACACCGACAGCACCACCAGCACCAACACCAACACCGAGGAGCACGCATCATGACCAGTGGCAGGACCGACACCGGCATCATCACCCAGACCCCGGGCACCGAGACCGCCGTGCTCGCGGGTGGCTGCTTCTGGGGCATGGAGGATCTCATCCGCCGCCAGCCCGGCGTGCTCGACACCCGCGTCGGGTACACCGGCGGCAAGAACGACCACGCCACGTATCGGCATCACCCCGGTCACGCCGAGGCGGTCGAGATCGTCTTCGACCCCACCAAGACGTCGTTCCGCGACATCCTGGCGTTCTTCTTCCAGATCCACGACCCGTCGACCATGAACCGTCAGGGCAACGACATCGGGTCGAGCTACCGGTCGACCATCTTCCCGCTCTCGCCCGAGCAGGAGCAGGTCGCCCGGGACACGATCGCCGACGTCGACGCATCGGGCCTCTGGCCCGCCAAGGCGGTCACCACGATCGAGCCCGCCGGTCCGTTCTGGGAGGCCGAGCCCGAACACCAGGACTACCTGATCACGTACCCGAACGGGTACACGTGCCACTTCCCGCGCGCGGGATGGGTGCTGCCCAAGCGCTCCGACGCGACCGTCTAGTCGACGCGATGACGGATGCCGGGGCCCGACGGGTCTCGGCATCCGCTCATTTCCGGCACCTAAACTCGAACCCGTTATGAGTCCACTCACCGACGCCCAGATCCGGGCATCGTTCATCAACGCGTCCCGCAGCGAACAGAAAAACGTCACCCTCCCGCCCGACCTCGACGACCTCGTCTGGGACCGGCTCGATTTCCTCGGCTGGCGCGATCCCAAGCTGCCGCACGTCGGATACCTCGTGCTCCACATCGACGACGAGCCCGTCGGCCTGATCCTGCGACAGACCGACACCCGAGCCCGCAGCCGCCCGCAGTGCTCGTGGTGCTCCGACATCCTGCTCCCCAACGACGTTGTGCTCTACACGACCAAGCGCGCGGGCCATGCCGGCCGCCGCGGCGACACGGTCGGCACGCTGATCTGCGAGAACTTCGAGTGCTCGAAGAACGTGCGGACGCTGCCGCCGATGGCCTACATCGGCTTCGACCGCGAAGCAGCCAGAGACCGTCGCATCGAGACGCTGCGCGAGCGCGTCGCCGGATTCGTCCGGGAAGTCCGCGGCGAGATCTGATCAGCGGATGCCGCGGCACGGCCGCCGGGTCGCGACAGCCGTCGCGTCTGCGATCAGCTGTGACGGACGACGACGACCGACACGGGGTCGCCGATGTCCTTGCCGAGCTGCCCCCGCACCTTCGCGTTGAGCGAGACCATGTGGCCACCCGTCCCGGTGACCATCGCGCCCACGTTCTCCAAGCGAACCTCGTCGATGACGGCATCGACGCGCACGGTCTTGCGCGTACCGAAGAATTCGGCGGACCCGGGGATCTCGACGCAGGCCCAGGTCTCGCCCTTGATCTCGATGCCGATCGTGGTGTCGAAGCGAAGTTCGTCTGAAGGAGTCACGCTGATCCGGTCGTTCGCTCCGCGAGCGCGGCGAGCGCGTCGCCCGTGAGGCGCTGGGTGGTCCACTCGTCCATCGGGGTGGCGTCGAGCGAGCGATAGAACGCGATCGCCGGCGCATTCCAGTCGAGGACGGTCCACTCGAGGCGGCTGTATTCCCGCTCGACGCAGACGGCCGCGAGCGACGCGATGAGCGCCTTGCCGTAGCCGCGGCCGCGCTGCGCCTCGTCGACGATGAGGTCCTCGAGCCAGATGCCGTGCCGGCCGGTCCACGTGGAATAGGTGAGGAACCAGATCGCGATGCCGACGATCTCACCCTCGCGCTCCACGACGTGCGCGAACGCCTTCGGTGCGGCGCCGAAGAAGGTCTCGGTGATCGCTTCGACGGTGTTCTCGACGGCATCCGGCTCGCGCTCGTAGACGGCGAGCGCGTGGATGGACGCGAGGATGCCGGGCTCGTCGCCTCGGCGAGCCTCGCGCAGCACGGCACCGTCGGAGAAGGTTCGGGGAGTCACGATTCGAGCGTAGAGGCAGCGGGGCGCGGCATCCGTCGCCGGCGGACCAGAGCGGCGATCAGCCGCCAGCCGACGAGGAACAGGAAGAGCACGATCGACGCGACGATGACGAAGGCGGGCACGACGCCCTGCCCGGTCATGGCACGAAGGACCATTCCGCCGACGACCGTGACCACCCAGAGCCCGAGCCCGGTGCGGATGGGAGCACCCGGAGCACGCCACGCGACGGTGACGGCCCAGCCGACGACGAGTCCGGCGAGGAACGGCCAGGCGGTGTGCCAGAGGCCGGCGAGGGCGTCCTCGTCATGGCTGGCGCGGCCGATCGCGGCGAAGAGGACGACGAGAATCACGTCAAGAACGAAGGAGCCGGCGATTGCCCGAGGAGTGGGCGGGGAACCACTCATCAACGGACCGGTCCGATCGCGGCGAGATCAGGCGTCAGCGCCTCGCGCTCGTCGAAGACGAAGCACTCCCCCGTGAAATGGTCGCTGCCGACCTGCTCGAAGTAGCCGAGGATGCCACCGTCCAGCTGCAGCGCGTCGACGCCGAGGCCGCCGAGGTAGAGCGCCGCCTTCTCGCAGCGGATCCCGCCGGTGCAGAAGCTCACGACGGTCTTGCCTTCGAGGTCCGCGCGGCGCGCGGTCGCGGCATCCGGGAACTGCGTGAACCGTTCGATGCGCCAGTCGAGCGCTCCCTCGAAGGTGCCGTAGTCGACCTCGAACGCGTTGCGGGTGTCCAGCAGCACGACTTCGCGACCCGCGTCGTCGCGTCCCTGGTCCAGCCACCGGCGCAGGGTCGTCGGTGCCACTGCGGGCGCGCGCACCGCGGTGGGTCGGATGGTCGGGTGGTCCATCCGGATGATCTCGCGCTTGACCTTCACGAGCATCTTGCGAAAGGGCTGATCCTCGGACCAGCTCTCCTTCGTGGTGAGCGCTGCGAATCGCGGATCCTCGCGCATTTCGTCGACGAAGCGGCGCACGGCGTCTGGGTCCCCGGCGAGGAAGAGGTTGATCCCCTCCTCGGCGAGCAGGATCGTGCCTTTCAGGCCCGCCGCGTCGGCCCGCGTGCGCAGCAGGGGACGCAGCGCGGCGCAGTCGTCGAGCGCCGTGAAGAGGTACGCGGAGATGTTGAGGACGGATGCCACGGCTCAAGCCTACGGACGACGCGAAGTGCCGAGCGACGGGAGCGCCTAACCCGCGACCGGGCGATCGTCAAGGGGTGGGTCGTCGGTGGCCACCCGGCGGAGGATGAATCTACCCGTCACACCTCGGCGGGGAATGGAGGATCCATGAACGCGTCACTTCCGGAGTCACCCCTTCCCGGACCCGGCGAGGTGCCCGCGGCTCCCTCCGCCCCCACCGGCCCGCCGCAGCCAGGGACTCCCGGCACGCCCGCGACACCACCGCCGAACGCTCCGCAGCCGGTCGCCCCCACGCCCGACGAGCCGCTCGCGCCGAATCCGGCAGAGCCCACCGTCCCGACGCCGACCGAGCCGCTGGCCCCGAATCCGCCGGAGCCGACCATTCCGGCGCCGGCCGAGCCGCTCGCGCCGCGTCCCGACGAGACTCCCCCGCCCGGCCTGGATCAGCCGACGGCCCCGAACCCCGCCGAGCCCGCCCCGATGTAGCCACGGCGGGGTGCGGCATCCGTCGTCATCTCATCGCGGAGGCAAGGCGTCGCCGAGATGTTCTTCGAGCCACCCGCACCACTCCGAGATCGCGTGCCACCGCTCGCAGATGACCYCACCCGCCTCCGGCGTCCACATCCAGTCGGCGGGCGGATCGCTGCGGCGGATGGCCAGGCGCTTGAGCCGCAGGAACTCCACCCGCGGGTGATCCGCGGGGTAGCCACGCGGTGCCGTGCGCAGCGCGTCGTCCGTCGAGAGTTCGAACTCCCGCGCATCGAGCGCCCGCAGGACGGAATCGAGCGAGCGAGCGGATGCCTCGTCGTCGACGAGTTGCCGGAAGCGCGCGAGCGCCGCGGGCGGGACGTCGAAGACTCCGCCGCCGGTGAGGAGGCCCTCCTCGCTCAGGTGCACGTAGTGCGCGACCCGCGCGCGAGTGACCATGCCGATGTGGAGCTTGTAGGGCGACTTGTCCGCACTGAACCGGACATCCCGGTAGGGCCGGAAGATCTTCACCTCACCGAACTCACCTTCGAGATCGGCGGCCAGCTTGAGCATCGGCTCGTGGACATGCCGCTCGTAGCGAATCTTGTTCGCCGTCCACCATTCCTTCGTGTTGTCGCCGCGGAGCTCGGCGTAGAAGGAAAGCGCGTCGCGGTCGAACCCGGAGAAGCCCACGGCGCGATGCTAGTCCCGTCGCCAGTCGCTGTCGCGCCTCAGTCCGATCGCCCGCGGCGACCCCACAGCCCCCCGAACAGGGCGTGCAGCAGGGCGGGAACCGACGCGACCTTGAGGACGGTCCCCAGGACCCGCGCCTCCGGCCGGGCCACGAGGCCGCCGACGAGGAGTCCGGAGAACAAGACAGCCGACACCATCCGGCGGTTCGCCCGCTCCAGCCGTCGCATGCGCTGATTCAGCGCCGGGGAATCGATGGCGAGCTTTCCGCCCTCCAGCCGTGTGGTGAGTGCGTCGAGCCGCTGGGGCAGGCGCGCGTAGACTCCCGCGACCGCGAGCGCCTGCTTCGCGAACGTCTGCACGACATTGCCGCCCTGCTCGCGCAGCAGCTGAGCGGCGAACGGCTCGACGGCACCCCACATGTTGAAGCCCGGGTCGAGAGCGCTGCACATGCCCGAGGTCAGCGACATGGCCCGCACGATCAGGAGGAAGTTCTCCGGCAGCTGGAACGGGAGTGCCCGCACCACATCGCCGAACTCGGTCGCGAAGTCGCGCAGCTCCCGGGGATCGACACGCTGCAGCTCGGACAGGCCCATGCCCCCGAACCGGGCGAACAGCTCGGTCATCGCCCGCTCGAGTTCTGCCGTGTCGGCAGACGGAAGCAGGACGCCTACCTCGTGGATGCTCTCGACGAGTGCCTTGCCGTCGCGCGAGGCGACCGCGATCATCAGCTTCTGCAGGCCTCTGCGCAGGTCGTCGGTGACCTCGCCCATCATCCCGAAGTCGATGAATGTCAAGGTCCAGGTGCGGCCGGTGGCGGCATCCGGAGCGCCCGCAATCGGGGTGACGAAGATGTTGCCCGGATGCGGGTCGGCATGGAAGTAGCCGTCCGAGAAGAGCTGCTCGAACATGACGGCGGCGAACTCGGCCGCGACAGCGGCCGGTTCGATGCCCGCCGCTCGCAGGGCATCGAGGTCGTTGATCTTTATCGCGGTGACATCCGCGAGGGTCAGCACCCGACGGGTGGTGCGCTCCCACACCACCTGCGGAGCATCGACCCGCGGATCCTCGGCGAAGTTCTCGGCGAAGCGCTCCGCGTTGCCGGCTTCGTGGATGTAGTCGATCTCCTGCAGGCTCACATGGGCGAACTCCTCCACAAGGGAGGGCAGGTCCACGTGGTCCGCCACGACTCTCACCCGACTGAGCCACGAGGCGACGCGACGGAGGGCCCGGAGGTCGACGGCGACGATCGCGTCGATGCCCGGCCGCTGGATCTTCACGACCCCCTCATCGATCCCGGTGTCAGCCGCGTCGACGGCCGACAGCCGCACCCGATGGGCCTGGCCGAGGGATGCCGCAGCCAGCGGAGTCGGATCGATCGATGCGAACGCACGCTCGAGGGGCATCCCCAGCTCAGCCTCGGCGATCGCGCGGATAGCCGCGAAGTCCACGGGGGGAACCTCGTCCTGCAGCCCTTCGAGCTCCTTCGTGATCTCGGGCGGCAGCACATCGAGGCGCGACGACATGAACTGGCCGACCTTGATCATGAGCCCGCCGAGCGACACCGCCAGCACGTGGAACCGCTTGGCGATGGTCTCGAGCCGCTTGCCGCGCCCTCGTGCCGACAGCCTTCCGAGCCCGATCCTGGGGAGGAACAGCTCATACCACCACGCCTGGACGATGTATCGCCCAGCGAAGCGCAGAATCCGGCGATAGCGGGCGCGCGAGTCAACTGCGTCGAACATCAAGCCTCCTTGACGCCGACGGGCCGGAGCCGACAATCTCAGTCTTGAGCGAGGATCGAGTACAGCTTACGGCGAGCTTCGTCGAGCACCTCCACCGCCTGCTTCACCTGCTCCGGGGTCCCCGACCGGCCCACCTGCGCGGCCGCCTGAGCGAGATCGATGCCGGCCTTCGGCAGCGCGCTCGTTCGCGGTCCGCCGAGGCCAGTGGACTCCCATGGCGCCGACTTGCCCGTGGATCCCTCTGCTTCGGCGCGCCCCGCATCGGTGAGCGAGTAGGTCTTCTTGCCGCCGGACTCCTCGGCGCTGATCAGGCCCTCATCGGCGAGCATCTGGAGGGTCGGATACACCGAGCCGGCGCTCGGCTTCCACGAGCCGCCGCTGMGCTCCTCGATCTCGTGGATGATCTGGTAACCGTGCATCGGCTGCTCCCCCAAGAGGGCGAGGACGGCGGCACGCACGTCGCCTCGGCCCATGCGCGTGCTGACGCCGACGTTCTTCTCGAACATCGTCTTCAGCTGGTCCAGCCCCTCCCACAGGCTGCCGCCGCCCGGCCAGCCCGAACCCGGCCCGCGACCGTGCGATCCGAAGGGCTCTCCTGCATACGATCCGCTCATGATGACCTCCTAGCTATCGTCGTCCAGCTCTGGACGATATATACCGATATATCGCTGACTGGGCGAAGATGCCAGTGACTTGGCGGATTTCACACGCCGCTCCCAGGTTCGACCGGCTGCCTCAGAATGGTGCGCAGCTTCGCCGGATCGGTGCGGCGGATGTCGCTGAGATAGATCTCGTGGTGCCTGCCCGTCATCCGCAGGCCCCGCGACGGGATGACGTCGCGATGCATCGCCTCCAGGACCGGACCCTCGTCATCGAACGAACCCAGGTGGAGCGTCTGCACGCACCGGCCTTCCGCCAGCGTCGCGATCCGCAGCTTGTCGAGTGCAGGCGCGGCCACCGAAGAGCGGACGCGATCGAACTGGTCGTCGGTGATCCAGTCGGGCACGAGGTTCACGACCGTCCAGCTCCAGCGGGACTTGTCCCGGTCGCTCGTGAAGGCCGCCATGTCTTCCGACCACCAGAGCGCCTCAAGCGGCATGACCGCATAGTCGCGGCCCGACTCCTTCTTGCTCATGAACTTGAGCCGGTAGGCGACCGGGAAGATCGTGGAGACCGCGTCGGCGTATTCGGGTCCATTCGGATCGCCGTGGCCGTCGATCATCAGATACCTCAGCGGGGGCGCATCGACGACGTCGAAGGAGCCACGGCGGGCGCGGTACGCGGAGATCTCCTTCTTGAGGTCGGTCTTGGCGTTCCGGATGCCGTCACTCATGGCATCACCGTACCCATCGACGCGACATGCAATGTTGTGGTTGCAGTTCTTCGCGGATCGTGCAACCATAAAGTTGCAGTATTCATCGAAGACAAGGATCATCATGAGCATGACATTCAACCCGTCGGTGGTCGATGAGGGCCGCTTCGCCGTTCGACGCACGATCCGGATCGCCGCACCGATCGAGAAGGTGTGGTCGGCGGTCACCGACCCCGCGCACATCTCACTGTGGTTCGGCAATGCCGTGCTGGACGGCGCCGGCGTCGGCGCCGCCGGCACGCTGACCTTCCCGGACTACGGGGCGGTGCCACTCCGGATCGAGGCCATCGATGCACCTCGGACGGTCACGTACCGCTGGAGCAACGATGATGCGCTCGGGCACCTGCCCGCCGAGCTCGACGTCGCACACTCGACCGTGTTCACCTTCACCCTCGAGTCGGTGCCGGATGGCACCGAGCTCACCGTGGTCGAGACCGGATTCGAGAACACGTCCGATCCGACCGCCAACCTCGAGAGCCACCGCGAGGGCTGGGACTCCGAGCTCGACAAGCTCGTCGCGCTGCTCGAGGGCGGCTCGTGATCGAGACGCTGGTTCCGGTGTTCGCCGCGCTCGGAGACGAGACCCGGTGGAGCATCCTCGCGGCACTCGGCGAGGGCGACGCTTCGGCGTCTGCCCTCGCCGGGCGCCTGCCGGTGAGTCGCCAGGCGATCGCGAAGCACCTCGCGGTGTTGCACGAGGTAGGCCTCGTGGAACCGATTCGCGTGGGGCGCGAGCTGCAGTACCGCGTGATCGGGTCGCAGCTGAGCGCCACCGCGCAGCGCCTCGACACGATCGGCGCCGAGTGGGACCGCCGCCTCGCCGTGATCAAGGCGATCGCGGAGGGGTCGGCCTAGTTGTAGAAGCCCTCGCGCAGGGAGATGCCGTGCTCGAGCCAGACCTTGAGCGCGGCGAGCATGCCCGTCCAGCCCTCGCAGTTGCCGAACGCTCCCTTCGCGCCGTCGGCGCTCGCGAGCCACGCCGACTCGGTGATCGTCACGAGTGTCCTGGCGCCATCCTCGATCGGCGCGAACTGGAAGGTGACCGTCGTCTTGCCGTCCGCGGCAGCCGCGGCAGCCGCGGCGGTCCAGCGGATCACGATCCGGCGAGGTGGGTCGGTCTCGCTCACGTCGATCGGGAAGGCGCCGGGGAAGTCGTGGAAGTCCCAGGTGACGTCGGCTCCGGCATCCAATCTGCCCTTCGCTCCCCCGGTGGTGAAATACCGGGAGAGCTGAGCAGGGTCGGCCACGGCTTCATAGACCTCCGCGACCGGACGCGCGATACGGCCGGACACGGTGAAGGCGAGTTCTTCCAGCGGTTGCGATGAAGCGGTCGACACACCTCACCGTTACGCCCGCCCCCAGGGGTTGTCAAGGTGGTTCCTGGCACCGGCATCCGCTTCTACCGTCGAAGCATCCACACGACGGAAGGAACGAAGATGGCCACGGCACGTGAAATCATGACGTCAGACCCGCAGTGCATCGGCGAGAACGACACGCTCGTCGACGCGGCGAAGCTTCTCGCGCGCATCGATGTCGGTGCTGTGCCGATCTGCGGCGAGGACAAGCGACTCAAAGGCATGCTCACCGACCGCGACATCGTCGTCAGGGCACTCGCGACAGGCAAGGACCCGAGCACCACGACGGCGGGCAGCCTCGCCACGGGGTCCGTCGTCTGGGTGGATGCCGAAGCCGACGCCGAAGAGGCCATGCGGCTTATGAAGGACAACCAGGTCAGGCGGCTTCCGGTCATCGCCGACCATCTGCTCGTCGGCATCATTAGCCAAGCCGACATAGCGCGCTCGATGTCGCCCGAGGCGACCGGCGAGGTGGTCGAGGAGATCTCCGAGTAGAGCCGAGGACCGTCGCGCGGCGAGGGCGCGGCGGCGAGGCATCCCGTCCGTCCCCGCCTAACCTGGCCACATGGTGGCCAGCAACAGCCGACGCGCGCGCGCAGCGCGCAGACGCGTTCGGCGCGTTGCGGCGGCGAACAACGACCTGACCGCAGCCGAATGGGACAGCATTCGTGAAGCATGGGCGGCGTGCGCGTACTGCGGCGCGACCGGCGTGCCGCTCCAGCGAGACTGCGTCCAGCCGATCTCGCGTGGTGGGCGCTACACCCTCGACAATGTCGTCCCCGCCTGCGGGTCGTGCAACGCAAGCAAGTCCAACTCCGAAGTCACCTCGTGGATGCGCCGGCGACGCCTCGACGAGCCGGCATTCCTCCTGCGCTACCGCGAAGTGACGGTGCTTCTGCGACCGCCGTTGGCCGTCAGCAATCCGCCCCAGTCCACCCCGGCTGAATCGGCCTGAGACATACTGCGGGGGAAGGCGATAGTCGCCCTCCCCCGCAGTGCGTGAAGTACAGGTACTAGGAGGCAGCCGCCTTCGGGGTCACTTCGATGACCAGGTCACCCGGCTTGACGGTTCCCTCGAGCACCGGCGACACCTCACCGAAGTCGTCAGCGTTGAGCACGATGACCGGGGTGATCAGCGGGTAGCCCGCATCTTCGATCACCTTGCGGTCGAACACCACCAGCGGGGTGCCGAGCTCGACCCGGTCGCCGTTCTTGACCTTCACGTCGAAGCCCTTGCCCGCGAGGTTCACGGTGTCGATGCCCACATGGATCAGAACCTCGAGCCCGCCGTCCAGCACGAGACCGAACGCGTGTCCTGTCGGCTGGGCCGCAGCGACGGTGCCGGCTCCCGGCGAGAACACCGTGTTGCCGCTCGGGATGATCGCCACGCCCGGTCCCATGACTCCGCCAGCGAAGACGGGATCGGGCACCTCGGAGATCGGCACGACCTGGCCTGCGAGGGGGGACCCGACCTCGAGTACGACGCGGTCGAGCAGCGCCGTCCCCGCCACCGTCGCCGTCGCGACCGCAGCGGCGGCCGCGGCCGGCCTGGCGTCGGATGCGTCGATCGCTCGCGATTCGGCCGCCTCGACCGATGCCGCCGAGACATGTTCAGCGGCAGCCGTAGCCTCAGCGGCGTCGCGCACCGCCTCGAACTCCGCCTGCTGCTCCTTGGTGCGGAAGTTCGACCCGATCACGAGGAACATCGACGTGAAGAAGGCGCCGGCGATCGCGATCGCGTAGAGCCCGATCGGGTTGAACGCCGGAATCGTGAGCAGCGAGGTGAACACGAACGCGTTGGTCGTGACGCCGTCCGGCAGACCCAGGATCAGACTGCCGGTGCCGATGATCAGACCGCCGACGAAGCATCCGACGAGCATGCGTGGATAGATGCGCTTGAAGCGCAGATGGATTCCATACAGCGACGGCTCCGAGATGCCGCCGAGCAGACCCGCGGCGAGAGCACCGGTCGCGGTCTGCCGCATCTGCTGGTCGCGGTGGCGGAGCGAGAGCACGAGCACGCCTGCCGTCGCGCCGAAGCACGCGAAGTTCCACGCGCCCATGGGGCCCTGGATGAAGTCATAGCCGAGTGTGTTGATGTTCAGCAGCATGACGGCGTTGATGGGCCAGTGCAGGCCGAGCGGCACCATGAACGGATACGCGAGCGGGATGACGATCGCGAAGATGAACGGTGACCATTGGTTGATCGCCGCGAGACCCTGCGCGAGCGCGGCACCCGCGTAGACGCCGATCGGGCCGATGATGAAGGCCGTCAGCGGGATCATGATGAGCATCGCGAAGAACGGCACGAAGATGAGCTGCAGGTTCGCCGAGATGATCTTGCGCAGCAGCTTGTAAAGCGGTCCCAGTACGGCTGCCATGAGCAGCGGCGGGAACACCTGGGAGCTGTAGTCGAAGATCGTCAGCGGGAAGCCGAAGATCGGGACGATGAAGACCGTCGAGCCGAACACGACCTGCTCGGTCGCCTCGGCCTTGAGGGCGGTGAACCMCGGCAGCATGAGCACGGCCATGATCGCGAAACCCACCCACGGGTCGGMGCCGATCTTCTTCGATGCGTTGTACGCGACCATGAGCGGCAGGAAGACGAAGACAGATTGCCACATCAGGTTGATGAACGCCCACGACGGGTCGAGTGTCACGCCGGGCGCGTTCCAGTCGGGGATGACGTCGAGTGTCGCCATGAGCGCCATGAAGGTGATGAAGAAGGATGCCCCGAGCAGAGCGCCGAGGATCGGCCGGAAGGAGTCCGACAGGAACTCGAAGAACGAGTCGATCCATGCGACCTTGCCCCGGACGCCCTTCGCGCGCTCCCGAGCCTTGATCGCGTCGAGATCGTCGTCGTCACCGCCGGACGGTGCTGCCACGGTCCGGCCGGTCATCTCGGGCAGCGCATTGATGTCGTTGTAGACGGTCTGCACGGCGCCGCCGATGACGACCTGGTAGCGGTTGCCCGCCTGGGGCACCGCGCCCATCACGCCGGGGATCGCCTCGACGACCTTCTGGTCGACTGCGCTGCCGTCCACCAACTGGAACCTCAGCCTCGTCGCGCAGTGCGTGAGGCTCTCGATATTTCCCGCACCACCGACGCTCTTGACGATGTCGGCTGCAGTGTTACTGGCCATTCACTCGCTCCTTCGAAGTCCCCCGTCGCGGACGACGACCGATCATGCAGAGATTTCACAGGAATGGGCCGTCGCTCCGGATGCTATACCCGTAGTCGGGGGCAACTGAAGGGGTCTCCCGGCGCGCCGGATGCTCCATGCATTCATTGGAATGCATCAGTCGCGTGTGCCGTTGCACACCACATGCAGCGCTTCGGAACCCTCTCCTTCGGCCACTACGGCCCCCTCGGCGGAGGCCGGCAGCTGACCGCCGGCGACTCCATGCGACAGGCAATCGACCTCGCCCAGGGGATGGACGACCTCGGCGTCGACGGCACATACTTCCGCGTCCACCACTTCGCCCGGCAGCAGTCCTCCCCCATGCCGCTCCTGGCGGCGATTGCCGCCCGTACGAAGCGGATCGAGGTCGGCACCGGGGTCATCGACATGCGCTACGAGAACCCGCTCTACCTCGCCGAGGAAGCGGCATCCGTGGATCTCATCAGCGACGGGAGACTTGCGCTCGGCGTCAGCCGCGGCTCACCCGAGACGGTGGTGCGCGGCTATGAGACGTTCGGCTACACGGGGTCGGACGACCCCCGCGGCGCGGACATCGCGCGCGACCACTTCTCGACCTTCCTGCGCGCGATCGAAGGCGAAGGGCTCGCGGAGCGGGATGCCTCGAGCCCGTTCGGCGGCGGTCCTTCGACAGGCTCAGGGACCGACTTGCAGCGCATCGAGCCGTACTCCCCCGGTCTGCGGTCGCGGATCTGGTGGGGCGCCGGCAACAGCGACTCCGCGGAGTGGGCGGGACGGATCGGCGTGAACCTCATGTCGTCCACCCTGCTGACCGAGTACCGCGGGCTCCCGTTCGACGAGCTGCAGGCACAGCAGATCGAGGTGTTCCGCACGGCCTGGCGCGAAGCCGGGCACGCCGGCGAGCCGCGCGCGTCGGTGAGCCGCAGCATCTTCCCGATCACCACCGCCGAAGAGGAGATGTACTTCGGCGGGCGCCAGGACGGCGACCAGGTCGGCGTGATCGACGGCATGCAGTCGACCTTCGGCAAGACGTATGCCGCTGCGCCCGATGTACTCGTCGAGCAACTGCTGGCGGATGCCGCGATCCGCAGCGCCGATACGCTCATGCTCACGATCCCGAGCCAGCTCGGGGTCGAGTTCAACCTGCGCCTCGTCGAGTCGTTTGCGAAGTACGTCGCCCCGGCGCTCGGCTGGACCGGCACGCGCGCCGCCTGAGCGAGCGCCGCTCAGCCCAGGAAGGTGTTCGGGTCGAATTCGTCGATCGGGATGACCCGGATGCGCGGCAGAGGCGCGTCGAAGACGCGGGCGTCGTACTCGAGGTCGAACTTCTCGATGCCCTCGAGCGCGTTGAAGCCCGCGTTGCGGAACTCCGTGAATGCGACGACTCCCACCCGGCGGTCCTCGCCGATGAGCGCACCGACATCCTGCAGGAAGTCCCCGTCGTGGCTCACGAGCATGACATCGGCGGAGCGCGGCTCGAGCGCCTGCAGCGTCCGCTGGATCGCGATGTCGACGACCTTCTCGTCAGGCGCACCGGCCAGGGGCACGACGACGAAGTCCATCGCCTTGAGCGCCTGGACGAACGCCATCGGGATGCCGGACGAGGCGTTGAGGAAGAACACGCCCTGCGCGTGCTGAGACCACACGCGGGCGCAGAACGAGATGAGTCGATCCCACCGCGGCCGCTCATCCGGCTGCGGTCGACGCCCCAGAATCGCGGTGCCGAAGGTGGCATCGATGTTCTCGCCATCCACCAGCACCCAGGTGATGCGACCGTCGTTCGCCATGTCCCGCCTCCGTCGCGCACCGCAGTGGTCCGCTGGTCCTGATCCTATGGGGCGGAGGCGACGACCAGACTCGCAGTGGCCCACGCGCGAGAGCGCCCCCCGCACGCGGCGGGGAGCGCTCTCGGAACCAGCTGGAGGGTTACGCGGCCTTCTTGCGACCGGCGATGAGCCAGTAGATCAGCAGCACGATGAACGAGCCGACGATCGCGAGCACCCAGGTCCAGATCGAGAAGAAGTCGCCGAGGGGGGCGTTGAACAGGACGCTGCCGAGCCAGCCGCCCAGGAGTGCGCCGACGACGCCGAGGAGGAGGGTGATGAGCCATCCGCCGCCTTGCCGACCGGGCATGAGGAGCTTGGCGATCGCTCCCGCGATCAGACCAAGGATCAGAAATGCAATGAATCCCATGAGGGTGCTCCTTCGTTGTGAAGCGCTCCGGGCATCGTTGTCCGGAGGTCATGAGCGTATTCCTCATGGTATTGCGCGCTGGGAAGGCCTCGGCGTGTCCGGAATCGTCGTGATGAGAATGCAATGTGCGCGGGGAAGCGGGCCGCGGTATCCGTTTATGAAGTCACGTAATCATGAACTAAGGTAACGATATGCACTCGCCCATTCTGCTGGATCGTCTGCTCGAGGTCGGCGAGCTGTTCCAGCGCGATATGACACGCGCCTTCGACGGCACCGCACTGTCGTCGGCGCGGATGCGGGTGCTCTGGGTCATCCACCACACCGGGCCGCTCACTCAGCAGTCGCTGGCGACGAATCTCGCAGTGACCCCCCGGAACGTCAGCGGGCTCGTCGACGCACTCGAAGCCACTGGGTTCGTCGTGCGAGGCCCACATCCCACCGATCGCCGGGCGACGCTGGTCACCCTCACCGCGACCGGCATGCAGCTCATGGGCCGGACCGTGCGCGAGCACGCCGACCTGAGCGCGACGCTGCTCGATGCCGTGCACGCGGATGATCGCGCGTCGCTCGAGCGCGGACTCGACGCCGTGCTGGCGCGCCTGCGAGGGCTGGTCGCCGAAGCAGAAGCCGACGACGAAGCGGCGGAGTCGTGACCACGACCGAGGCGCCCCGCAGGATCGTCGCGATCGGGTCGCTGCTGTGGCGAGCGGTCCTGATGGAGCTGCGGGTCTACGCGAACATCGGCCGTGCGATCGTCCGTCGTCCAGCGCTCCCGGTCGGCGCCTCGGGGTTCGGCTACCACCGTCCCGTGCTGACGATCCTGCTCGTCTTCATCGGACTGTCGGCGATCGAGATCCCGATCATCGACCTCATCGCGCAGCGCTGGCCGGCCGCACGGGTCGGGCTCCTCATCCTCGGCATCTGGGGCGTCACCTGGATGGTCGGTCTGCTCTGCGCGTACCTGATGCGTCCGCACACCGTGGGGCCCGATGGCATCCGCGCTCGGCAGGGCTTGGAGATCGACATCCCGCTCGCGTGGGACGACGTCGCCTCGGTCGCCCGAAAGCTGGTCATCGACGCGCCGAAGGCGCCCCGCATCGCCGACACCGAGGGCGTACGGATTCTGTCACTCCGGATGCAGAACGAGACCAATGTCGAGATCCTCCTGGAGCGACCGACGGAGGTGCGGCTCCCGGGACACGCCCCGAAGGGCGGGGCTCAGGTGGTCGAGGCTGTGCGGCTGTGGACCGACGACCTCGACGGCTTCATGGCCGCCGTGCGCGAGCACATGCCCTAGTCGCGGAGTGCCCGCCAGTCGGGAGACTGACGGGCAGGTGATCTTGCCTCGGAGCTCTAGTAGCCGACCGCCGTCAGCGCGAACGCGATCTGCTCGGCGCTGTATTCCTCGTAATCCAACTGATCAGCGAGTTCGTCACGCGAGAATGAAGAGTGGTCCAGGTAGGACTGAGCCGACTCAGCCGCCTCCTGGTTCCAGTCGGCGCCCGCCGCGTCCGTCGCCCAAGTGGCCTCGTCCGTGGTGTATCCCTCATACTCCAACTGGCCGATCAGGCCAGCGCGCGAGAAGCTGCTGTGCTTGAGATAGGACTGCGCCGACTCCAGCGCGTTCTCCTGCGCGAGGTTGAGTACACGCTTCTTCTMGACGGTCAGCGTGATCGTGGATCCCTCCTCGACCTCGCCCGACTCGGCGACCGCGAGGACCTTCGCGCCCTCGAGTCCATCGCCGTCGTCTGTCACCTCGAGGCCGAGCGCCTCCAGCGCCGCGACGGCATCCGTCAGCGGCATCCCGACGAGGTCAGCCGGCACGGTGACCATCACCGGCGCCGCGACCTCCTCCACCTGGGATGTGCTGACTGAGCTACTGGCCGCCGGATCCGAGGATCCGTTGGCGACTGACGAGATACCGGCGACGGCGAGCGTGGCCGCCAGCACGGAACCGGCGATGATCAAGCCCTTCTTTTTCTTCTTCTTCGGCTTCTTTCCGTCGGACGGCTCGGCAAGCGGAGCCGGCGGAGCGGGCGGAGCCGGCGGAGCGGCGGGGGCTGCCGGACGCGTCTGGTCGGTCCACTGCGTGCCGTCGAACCAACGCTCGAATCCGGGCCGATTGGTGTCGGGGTACCAGGCTGCTGGCGGAGAAGTGGTTTCCTGCGGGGTCTGAGTGCTCATCGGAGCCTCCATGTATCTCGTGGCTTCGGTGGGTGAATTGGCCCAACGACCCGATGCCGCGCGATGCAGAAGGAAAGATGCAGGAATGGGTGAGTCACCTATCCCCGCGGCGGATTCCGAGGCGGACTCTGCTGCCCTGGGCTCGACTTACGCCGCGCCGTCCTTAGAATCCGATTCGCGCTTGATCTGGTGTTTTCAGTTTAGCGTATGTGGTCAGACCACACCCTGCGAGGGAACCGTGAAGGTCCTGGAGTTGCCTGGGCGCAAGACGACGCGCCCGCGTTGCTCACCAGGTGGAGACGTACTCCGAGACGCGCTGCTGCGCGGCCTGCTCGATAAGCGGCAGACCGCGGCTGACGGCCTGCTCGATGCGCTGTTCGACGCTGCCCTCACGCAGGCGGTAGCCGTCGAAGTCGCTCGTGCTTGCATAGACGCCGAGCGGCAGGGTGAGCGACTGGAAGAACCCGAACAGCGGGCGCAGCTGGTGCTCGATGATGAGCGCGTGGCGCTCTCCCCCGCCGGTGGCGCCGAGGAGGACGGGCTGGCCGACGAGAGCGTACTGATCCACGAAGTCGAAGAGGTGCTTGAACAGGCCGGTGAAGCTCGCCCGGTAGACGGGACTCGCGACGATGAGCAGGTCGGCGCTCTCGATGTCGAGGAGTGCCTGCTCGACATTCTCCGGCAGATCGGAGCGCTTCAGCGAGCCGGCGAGTGAAGGGCCGAGCTTGGCGATCTCGATCAGCTGCGCGTCCACGGGCACCTTGCGCCCGACGGCCGCGATGAGCGCCTCGACGAGCGCGCTCGTCTTGCTCGGCTCGTGCAGCGAGCCCGACACGCCGACGACCTTGAGCGGTCGGCGGACGGAGCCCGCGAGGGTGCTGGAGGACTCGATGCGGTCTGTGATCGTCGTCATGCGTCGACCGTACGGCGATCCGGCTCGGGGCGCGCAGGCGCTCCGACTCAGGGCGTCACACGAACGTCATGCCGCGTAACGGTCCGCCCTCACCACCGAAAACCCCGGATAGCGTCGTAATCCCGCACGGAACTTCAACGCCCGCGCGAGAACCGACATCCGCACGCGCGAGAGGCACACACCGCCATGACCGACTTCTTCGACCGCGAGGGCGACCGCGCCTACACCCGCGTCTACAAGGCCGAGACCCCCGACATCCTCAAGGCCTGGGCCGAGTTCGACGGCGCCGTGTTCGCCGCCGAGGGTCGCGAGATCCCGCTGAAGTACCGCGAGCTCATCGCGCTGGCTGTGGGCATCACGACGCAGTGCACGTACTGCATCGACGGACACTCGCAGAAGGCGGTCCGCGCCGGCGCGACCGAGGCCGAACTCGCCGAGACCGCGTGGGTCGCCGCCGCGATCAAGGCAGGCGGCGCCGTCGCGCACGGCCGCCTCGGCTTCAAGTTCGCGCAGGACGCAGTTCCCGTCCACCAGCACTGACCCGCTGCGTGTCACAACTCCGCCTCGGGGCCGCCTGAAAGCGGCCCTGACCCCTGATGACGCGGGGCTGGGCCGACCACAGGACGTCGCCTGGCGGAGTTGTGACACGCATCACTCCCCCTCCGCGTTGCAGTATGTTTCGCCGCGGTCACCCGGGCCGGACGATCGCGGGCCGCCGAGGGATCCCGATCCGGCCCTCGCTCGGTAGGCTCGTCGGCATGGCCACCAAGAGCACCCGCAGCACCGCTGTCGAAGAAGACGACTACGACCTGTCGAGCAAGTCCACGCTCTGGGGCTTCCTCGTCGGCATCATCGTCGTCGCGTTCATCGCCGTCCCGCTGTCGGCCGCCTTCTCGTTCGCGACGCACCCGGGCACGCAGCAGCTCTTCGGCGGTCGGCTGGAGAACGCCACGCAGGGCGGCTACGTCGCCTTCTGGTGGATCGTGACGATCTTCCTGCTCGCCATCCCCTTCCTCGCCGGCTTCGCCGTGGCGAAGCTGTCGGGCCGCACGCTCGCGATCGTCGGCGCCATCGTCGCCGTATTCGTCATCGCGATCATGGTGCTGGGGCAGATCTTCGTCTTCTGAGCCCGCCCGGCGGCTCGGAAGTGCCGTCACGCCCCTCGGCGTCAGACGGTCGCGGGTGCGCCCACCGTGATGCGGTCGGCCCTCGAGTAGACGTTCATCGACGCTCCGCGGACGAATCCGGCGAGCGTGAGACCGGATGCCTCGGCCAGTTCGACCGCGAGCGATGAGGGTGCCGACACCGCGGTGAGCATCGGGATGCCGGCCATTACGGCCTTCTGCACGAGTTCGAAGCTCGCGCGTCCAGAGACCTGGAGCACCACTCCGCGCAGCGGCAGCCGGTCGCTCAGCACCGCCCAGCCGATCACCTTATCGACGGCGTTGTGGCGGCCGACATCCTCGCGCGCCACGAGGAGCTCCCCCGTGGCGGCGTCGAACAGCGCGGCCCCGTGAAGGCCGCCGGTCGTATCGAACACGGTCTGCTCCGCCCGCAGCCGTTCCGGCAGCTCCACGACGGCCGCGGCATCCATCGTCACGTCGTCGGCGGCGACGTCGTAGGCCGACACCGTCTCGACCGCGTCGATCGACGCCTTGCCGCACAGGCCGCAGGAGCTGGTCGTGTAGAAAGTGCGGGTGAGGTCGGGGTCGGGGGCTTTCACGCCGGGCGCGAGCGACACGTCGAGCACGTTGTAGGTGTTGCCCCCCGACGCGCCATCGGCCGAATGGAGCAGGTCGCCGCGGCCGACCGGGCTGAGCAGCCCGCCGGTGCCGGGCCCGCCGCAGTGGATCGCCGAGCGGAACTCGTCGCCGCGCGAGATGACGCCCTCCGACACGAGGAATCCGGCGGCGAGTTCGACGTCATGCCCGGGGGTGCGCATCGTGATGGCGAGCGGTGTGCCGCCGACCCGGATCTCGAGGGGCTCTTCGACCGCGAGCGTGTCGGGGCGACGGGTGGATTCACCGCCGATCGTGATCTTCACGATCGGTCGCCGTGTCGTGATCCGTCCCATGGACTCAGGGTAGCCCGCGGCAGGCTCGCCGCGGCGGGGGCTCAGCCGCCGATCGCGTTCATTCCCCGGGCGGGCTGGAGGAAGCCGGGGTCGTTGATCGCGTGACCGGGAAGCTTGCGGCGCACGCAGGAGCGCAGCATCCGATCGATCCCGGCATCGATCGCTTCGAGAGGCTCAGCGACC
This sequence comes from Microbacterium sp. P2_F9, assembly GCF_056403635.1. Taxonomy (NCBI): domain Bacteria; kingdom Bacillati; phylum Actinomycetota; class Actinomycetes; order Micrococcales; family Microbacteriaceae; genus Microbacterium; species Microbacterium sp. P2_F9. Next base: position 24,108 of record NZ_JBFUFC010000008.1, read on the forward strand.
GGCGGGCGCAGCACCGGGAGAAGGTCGAACTCGGTGGTGGAGAAGAGGCAGTTGCGCAGCTGGCCGTCGGCGGTGAGTCGCAGCCGGTCGCAGTYGCCGCAGAACGGTGCGGTGACCGATGCGATGACGCCCACCTTGTGCGGTCCGCCGTCGAGGGTCCAGCGCTCCGCCGGAGCGCCGCCCCTTCCCGGCACCGGGGTGAGCGTCCACCGCGTCGACAGCGTGTCGAGGATCTCGTCGCGGGTGACCATCCGCGCGCGATCCCAGGTGTGGCCCGCGTCGAGCGGCATCTGCTCGATGAAGCGCAGCTCAGCGTCGTGGTCGAGGGCGAACTGCACGAGATCGATCAGCTCGTCGTCGTTCACATCGCGCATCGCGACCGTGTTGAGCTTGAGTGGGCGGAGTCCGGATGCCGCGGCCGCGGCGATCCCGGCGAGCACATCGTCGAGCCGATCCCGGCGGGTGAGGTCGCGGAAGCGATCGCGGCGCAGCGTGTCGAGCGAGATGTTGAGCCGGCCCAGGCCCGCCTCGACGAGTCCGGGCAGGAGTTCGGACAGGCGGATCCCGTTGGTCGTCATCGCGAGCTCGACCGCCTCGCCGTCGGGCCCGGTGATCGCGGCGAGCCTGCGGACGACATCAACGATGTCGGCGCGCAGCAGCGGTTCGCCGCCGGTGAGCCGGAAGGTCGTGACGCCCGCCGCAGCGGCGACCCGCGCGATCTGTTCGATCTCGTCGACGGTCAGGATGCTCGAGCGGGCGAGCCACTCGTTCCCCTGCTCGGGCATGCAGTACGTGCAGCGCAGCGAGCAGCGGTCGGTGAGCGAGACGCGGAGGTCGCGGTGGACGCGCCCGAAGGTGTCGACGAGCGGGCCGCAGGCCGCGGCATCCGAAGCGTCCTCGAGGGCAGCCGTGCGCCTCGTGCCGATCAGCACGGGCACCGCGCTCATGTTCGCTCCTGACTGCCCATGCTTCGAGGGTAATCCCGCGTTCAGGTCACTGCGCACGTTCCCCTTTTCCACGGCCATGCGTCTGGAAGGCTGGGAGATTCCTGGATAGGTTGGCCGCAGATTCCTGTTTGCGACGTGGAGGCCTCATGGACTGGCTCGATCCGCTGCTGCTCGCCCGCTGGCAGTTCGGCCTGACAACGCTCTACCACTTCATCTTCGTGCCGCTCACGCTGGGCATGTCTATCTCGGTCGCGATCTTCCAGACCGCTTGGTACCGCACCGGCAACCTCAAGTGGCTGCACCTCACGCGGTTCTTCGGGAAGATCTTCCTGATCAACTTCGCGATGGGCGTCGTCACCGGCATCGTGCAGGAGTTCCAGTTCGGCATGAACTGGTCGGCGTACAGCCGGTTCGTCGGCGACATCTTCGGTGCCCCGCTCGCCTTCGAGGGCCTCATGGCCTTCTTCTTCGAGGCGACCTTCATCGGGCTGTGGATCTTCGGGTGGGACAAGCTGCCCAGGGGCCTGCACCTCGCGACGATCTGGATCGCCTCGATCGGCGCTTGGATCAGCGCCTACTTCATCCTCGCCGCGAACGCGTTCATGCAGAATCCGGTCGGCTACCAGCTGGCCGAGGACGGCCATCGCGCCGAACTGGTCGACTTCGTCGCCGTCCTCACCAATCGCGTCGCACTGGCGGCGCTTCCGCACACGCTGTTCGCCGCGATGATGTTCTCCGCCGGGGTCATCATCTCGGTGTCGGCGTGGCAGCTGTCGCGCAAGCTCAACGTCGTCATGATGCGCTCATCGCTGCGATACGGGCTGTGGTTCATGATCGTGGCGTTCATCGGGGTCGTGCTCTCCGGCGACCAGCTCGGTCTGCAGATGGTGGCGACGCAGCCGATGAAGATGGCGTCGGCCGAGGCGCTGTACGACTCCGCCTGCGGAGCGGATGCCTCGTTCTCGATCTTCTCCATCGGCACACCGGACGGCTCGGAGGAGATCTGGTCGCTGCGCGTGCCCTATCTRCTCGCATTCCTCTCCACCCACACCCTCACCGGCTGCGTCGAGGGCATCAACGACCTGCAGGCCCTGTACACCGAGCAGTTCGGCTCCGGCGTGGACTACTCCCCGATCATCTGGATCACCTACTGGTCGTTCCGCTGGATGATCGGCTTCGGCGGACTGGCCGTGCTTGTCGCGATCGCGGGTCTCTGGTTCACCCGCAAGAAGGCCACCCGCGAGGTGCCGCAGTGGGCGTGGAAGCTCGCCGTGTGGTCGGCGCCCCTAGCCCTGTTCGCCACGCTGATCGGCTGGATCTTCACCGAGATGGGCCGGCAGCCCTGGATCGTCTTCAGTCTCATGTTCACCGAGGACGGGGTCTCGCCGAGCGTGCCGGGGTGGAACGTCCTGCTCTCGCTCGTCACCTTCACGGCTCTGTACGCCGTGCTCGCGGTGGTCGAGATCGGCCTCATCATCAAGACCGCCCGCACCGGCCCAGAACCCCTGCCCGGGCCGGGCGATCCCGATCCCTCCGAGCTCGCGCTCGAAGACACGCCGACCACGGTCTACTAGGAGGCCGCCATGGATCTCGCATACCTCTGGTTCTTCATCGTCGGCTTCCTCTTCGTCGGCTACTTCGTGCTCGACGGCTTCGACTTCGGCGTCGGGATGTCGCTCCCATTCCTCGGCAAGGACGACATCGGCCGCCGCCAGATCATCAACACGATCGGCCCGGTCTGGGACCTGAACGAGACGTGGCTCATCGTCGCCGGCGCGTGCCTGTTCGCCGCGTTCCCGGAGTGGTACGCGACGCTGTTCAGCGGCTTCTACCTCGCCTTGCTGCTGATCCTGCTCACGCTCATCATGCGCGGCGTCTCGTTCGAGTACCGCCACCAGCGCGACAGCCTGAAGTGGAAGTCGGGCTTCGACACGATGATCGTCGTCGGCTCCGCCGTGCCGGCGCTGCTGTGGGGCGTCGCGGTGGGCAACATCGTCCAGGGCGTGCCGATCGACGCGGACCACGAGTTCACCGGGTCGCTTCTCACTCTGCTGAACCCGTACGGGCTGTGGGTCGGGGTGACGACGCTCCTGCTGTTCTTCCTGCACGGCGTGTACTTCGTCGCCATCAAGACCGACGGCCAGGTGATGGAGGATGCGCGCAAGCTTGCCTGGCGTGCCGCCATTCCGACCGTCATCTTCGCCGCCGGCTGCGTCGTCTGGACGATCGCCATCGCGGCCGGCCGTGAGGCCCCCCTGCTGTGGCTGACGATCACGTGCGGTGTCGTCGCGGCGGTCGCGCTGATCGGCTCGATCCTGGCGAACATGCGCAAGCGCGAGGTCTGGGCGTTCGCTGCCGGAGCGGTGACGATCATCTTCGCCGTGCTGACGCTCTGGACCGCGCTCTTCCCGTTCGTCATGCCGTCGACGACGGATGTCGCGAACAGCCTGACGATCGAGAATGCGTCGAGCACCCACTACACGCTGACGATCATGTCCTGGGCCGCGCTCGTCTTCCTCCCGCTCGTGCTCGCCTACCAGGCGTGGACGTACTGGATCTTCCGCAAGCGCGTCTCCCGGACCCGCATCGAGCGGGCCGTCGCCGCCGCCGCGCACTGACCCCTCCCTGATCCTGGAATAGGGTCGAGACAGCATGAGTGAGCAGGAAGCCGGGGCAGCGCGGCGCACGCCTCCGGTCGATCCGCGGCTGCTGAAGCACGCCAGCGCATCGCGTGGATTCTTCGTCGCGATCGCGGCGATCAGCGTCGGGCAGACCGCGGCCATCGTCGCGTTCGCGTGGTTGCTCACCCGGGCGATCGTCGGGGCGATCGACGGGATGCCGGTGGCCGAACTGGGCGTGACGCTCGGCGCGCTCGCCTTCGTGGTCGCCGTCCGCGCGGTCCTGGTGTGGGCACGCGAGGCTGTCGCCTCCCGCGCCGCGGCGAAGGTGGAGGCGCAGCTGCGCACGCACCTCGTCGACGCAGTCGGCAAGCTCGGTCCGCGCTGGCTCGCCACCCGCAGCACCGCTCAGCTCGCGGTCACCGCGGGCCGGGGACTCGCCGCGCTCGACCCGTACTTCGGGCGCTACCTGCCGCAGCTCGTGCAGACCGTCGTCGCGACACCCGTCATCCTGCTCGTGATGTGGTCGCAGGACTGGATCTCCGGGCTCACGGTGCTGCTCACCCTCCCCCTCATCCCGGTGTTCATGGTGCTCATCGGCATGGCGACGCGCGGTGTGCAGCAGCGCCAGTGGCGCACGCTGAACCAGCTCGCCACCCGCTTCGCGGACACGGTGCAGGGTCTGTCGACGCTCAAGGTGTTCGGGCGTCAGCATCGGGCCGCGGCATCCATCCAGTCCGTCACCGAGCGCTATCGCGTCGAGACGATGAAGGTGCTGCGGGTCTCGTTCCTCTCCGGGTTCGCCCTCGAGTTCCTCGCGAGCATCTCGGTGGCGATCATCGCGGTGTCGATCGGCTTCCGGCTGCTCGACGGCTCGCTCGCGCTGACGGTGGGGCTGTTCGTCCTGCTGCTCGCGCCGGAGGCCTACCTGCCGCTGCGGCAGGTCGGGGTGCAGTTCCATGCGGCCGCCGAGGGCGTGGCCRCGACCGAGGACGTGTTCGTCGTGCTCGACGCGGCACGGGCCGCTTCGTGGCCGTCAAGCGGCACAGCCCGGGAACCGACGACTCCGATCGCGGCGATGCCGTTGCTCGTGCTCGCGGATGTTCGGGTGCAGCGCGGCGGTCGCGCCCTGCCGACCGTCGACCTGACCGCCGCGCCCGGGACCATCCTGCTGATCGAGGGACCGAGCGGCTCGGGCAAGTCGAGCCTGCTCGCGGCCCTGCGCGGGGCGGCCGAGTTCGATGGATTCGCAACGTGGCAGGGCCAGGACGTACGCGACCTCCCCACGGCGACCTGGCTCGCCTGGGCCGGCCAGCAGCCCGGACTCGTCGCCGGCCGCATCCGCGACAATGTCGCCCTCGGCGACGCCGAACCCGAGGCCGCCACGGTCGCGCGCGCCCTCGACCTCGCGTGCGCGGGCGACCTCGACCCCGACGCCGAGCTCGGCGTACAGGGTGCCGGGCTCTCCGGCGGTCAAGCGCAGCGGGTTGCGGTGGCGCGTGCGTTCTATCGGCATCTCCGGGGCGTCGGGCCCGTGATCGCCCTGGACGAGCCCAGCTCCGCCCTCGACCCCACGACCGAGACCCGGCTGTGGCGCAGTGTCCGCGCCCTGGCCGACGACGGTRCCCTCGTCCTCGTCGTCTCGCACCGCACGAGTGCGCGCGAGTTCGCCGACACGGTCGTGCGGCTCGAGCCGAGCGAGGTGGTGGTGTGAGCAGCCTCGAGACACGGGTGCCGGATGCCGCGGCATCCGTCTCCTCCTCCCCCTCGGCGATCCTGCGCGGCGCGATGCCGTCGTGGCGCCGCTTCGCGCTCGGAGCCGGGTCCGCCTTCCTCTCCGAGGCATCGGCGGTCGCGCTCCTCGCGGTGAGCGCCTGGCTCATCTTGCGCGCGAGCGACCAGGTGCCGGTGCTCTACATCTCGATCGCCGTCGTCGGGGTGCGGTTCTTCGCGATCTCGCGCGCGGTCTTCCGCTACACCGACCGGCTGGCGAGCCACGATGCCGCCCTGCGGCAGCTCGCCACCACCCGCACGTCGCTCGTGCGCCGCCTGATCCCGCTCGCGCCCGACGGGCTTTCGCGGACGCGCCGCGGCTCGGTGCTCGGCGCCCTCGTCGACGATGTCGACGACCTGCAGAACCTGCCGCTCCGGGTGGTGCAGCCACTTCTCGCCTCGGCCCTGGTGTCGGTCGGCGCCGTCATCCTCGTCGCGGTGGTGTGGTGGCCGGCCGCGCTGACCCTGCTCGCCTGCCTGCTGGTGGCCGGGGCGGCGTCGCTGGTCTGGGGCTGGGTGTCGGGGTCGAAGGCCGAGCGCGCGATCGCGCCGCTGCGCGCCCAGCTCGCCGATGCCATCACCGACCACCTCGGCAGCCTCGAGGTGCTGATCGCGTGCGGCGCCGAGGCGGCGAGCCAGGCACGGGTGCGCTCGGCCGATCAGGCACTGCGCCGCGCGGTGACGCGCCKAGCGGGCGCACAGGCCGGCACGACCGCGGTCGTCTCCCTCCTCGCAGGGGTCGCTTCCGTGCTCGCCCTCCTCGTAGCGGCGCCGGGCATCGCGGCGGGGACGCTGACCGGACCCGCGCTCGCGGTGGTCGTCCTCGTGCCGATGGCCGTGTTCGAGGTCTTCGCCGCGGTGCCGATGGCCGCCTCGGCGTGGCGGCAGGTGCGGGCCTCCGCCGAGCGCATCTCGGACTCCCTCCCCGCCGAGCTGCCTCCCGGCCTGGTGCCCGAGTCCATCGCTGCGGAGGGAGTCGGCCCCGACCTCGGCGAGGGGCTGCGCCTGCGGAATGTCTCGGCGCAGTGGCCGACGGCCGGCGGCGACGCGCTCGACGGCGTCGACCTCGACGTGCGCCCGGGCGAACGGCTCCTCGTGGTGGGATCCAGCGGCGCGGGCAAGACGACCCTCGCGCACGTCCTGGTGCGCTTCCTCGACAGCGCCGGCGACTACACGATCGGCGGGCGCTCCGCCCACGATCTGGCCGGCGACGACCTCCGGCGCACGGTCGGCCTGTGCGAGCAGCATCCGATGCTCTTCGACGAGGACATCCGCCAGAACCTCCTCTTCGCGAAGGAGGACGCGACGGATGCCGAGCTCGAGGCTGCCCTGGACCGCGTCGGTCTCGGCACGTGGCTGCACGACCGGGGCGGACTCAGCGCTCGGGTCGGCGAGCGCGGCGCGCTGGTGTCGGGCGGTCAGGCACAGCGGATCGCGCTCGCGCGGGCGCTGCTGCGCGGTTTTCCGGTGCTCGTGCTCGACGAGCCGACGGCGGGCGTCGACCCGGAGGCATCCGATGCCCTGCTCACCGACCTGCTCACCGCGGTGGGGCCCGACCAGGCCGTGATCCTGATCTCGCACGTCGAGGTGCCCGCAGGCCTCGTCGACCGGACGGTGCGGCTCGAGGCGGGACGAGTGCAGTGACCGCAGCCGCACGCGCGACGAACCAGGTCGCCGAAGCGCGATAATCGAGGGGTGCCTCGCCGCGTCGACGAATTTCGCGGGCTCACTCAACTGAGCCGTCTTAAGCTGCTGCGCGCCATCCAGGTGTCACCGGACAGCACTCTTCATGAGCTCGTCGACGAGACCGGACTGCACGCGAACACGGTGCGCGAGCACCTGCAGATCCTCGAGGACGAGGGGCTCATCGCGTCCACCACGGTGCATCGCGGAACCCGCGGGCGCCCTCCCGTCATCTACCGCGCCGTCGCCGCACCGGCCGAGAGCGCTGCCGCCCAACGCCGCATCCGCCTGTCGCTCGAGCACGGCGACCTGCTGCGTCGGGTCGCACCCGAGCTCGATCACACCGCGGAGCTCGGCGAAGCCGCTGTGCACCAGCTCGACGCCCTCTACGAGCACCTCGAAGACGCCGGACTCCAGCCCGACATCGACGACCGGTCGCTGAGCGTGGGCCTCATCCCGTGCCCGTACCACACGGTCGTCGACGAGGAGCAGGACCTCGTCTGCCACGTGCACGAGCAGCTCATCGCAGACGTGCTCGCCCAGGTGCCGGGGCCCGTGCGGATGCGTGAGGTGCGACCGTTCACGACCCCGCACTCCTGCGCCGTCCTGCTCGAACTGCGCACCGCGCTGCCGCAGTCCGAACCGGTCTGAGCGCGACCTACTTCAGCGCGGCCGCAGCCTTCTGCGCGCGGGCGTCGCGGAGCATTCCCGCGACCACGAGCGCGATCGCACCGACGAGCACGAGCAGCCACAGCCCCAGCGCGTACGAGTTCGTCTCGGCGTTGTACGTCGCCCCCATGACGAGCGGAGGAAAGTACCCGCCGAGGCCCCCCGCCGCAGCCACCACGCCGGTCACGGCGCCGACCTTCTCGGGCGGCGTCGAAGGCCCGACCCAAGCGAAGACGGCACCCATCCCGAGGCCCATCGCCGCAGCCATCAGCAGGAACGCCACGCCCGTCAGCACCCCTTCGGGCGGCTCCTGCCCGACGATGTAGGCGCACGACACGATGCCGGCCAGCGAGATGAGCGAGATCACCTTCGGTCCGAGCTTGTCGGCCAGGACCCCGCCGATCGGCCGCGCGATGACCGCAGCCGTCGCGAACATCGCGGTGCGGGTGCCCGCACCCACGGCATCCACATCGTTCGGATAGATGGTCGTCAAGTACTTCGGGAGGAAGGTGGAGAACGCGACGAATCCCCCGAACACGATGGCGTAGAGGAACGACATCTGCCATGTCACGGGGAGCTTGAGCGCGCCCTTCACCTTCGGGACGAGCGGCTGGGTATTCGGAATCCACACCGGCGACTCACGAAGAGTGAACCAGGTCAGCCCTGCGGCGACCACCATGATCCCCGCGACGAGCAGGTGCGTCTGCAGGTAGCCGATGCTCAGGGCCAGCCGCGGTGTGAAGAAGGCCGAGACCGCCGTGCCGATCATGCCCATGCCGAAGACGCCCGTGGCGAATCCACGCCGCTCCGCCGTGAACCAGGCGCTGGAGAACGGGATGCCGACGGCGAAGATCGTACCGGCGATGCCGAGGAGGAAACCGCCCACGAGCAGCAGCGGGTAACTCCGGATGCTGCCGGCCAGTGCGACGAGCAGGACGGCGGGCACGGCGGCGAGCAGGACGAACGTGAACATCTTGCGCCCGCCGAAGCGATCGGCGTAGGCGCCGACGACGATGCGACCGAGTGCGCCGACGAGCACCGGCGTCGCGAGCATGATCGAGATCTGCACTTGGTCCAGGCCCATCTCGCTCGCGTAGATCCCCTGCAGCGGTGCGATCATCATCCACGCCCAGAACCCGACAGTCGAGGCGAGGGTCGCGATGAGTACTTGAGGGAACCCGCCGCGCAGGTCGATCGACGGCGGGGCTGCGATCGCGGCCATGGTCACTCCAATCGTTGAGAGTGAACGTACTCACTCTCGGCCGCTCCTCTGCTTCTTTCGCCGGGTTTATTGCGAATCCCCCCGCGACCGGGCACTCTGCTCAATAAACACGGCGTTCCCCTGCACGGTTCCGCACTCACTCGGAGGATGCTGAGCGCAATCGCAATCCTGGGAGGGCACGACATGACCCCCGACATCCGCACGACGCCGGCCACCGATGGGCCACTCGCGGATGCGCTCCTCTCGATGGGGCGCTTCCTCCGTCGGGGCGAGACATCGCCCGACCTGCGCTCCGTCTTCCTCGAAGGCGGCCGCTCCGGCGATGTGTTCTACCGCGACCGCTGGTCGCACGACAAGGTGGTGCGCTCCACCCACGGCGTGAATTGCACGGGGTCGTGCTCGTGGAAGGTCTACGTCAAGGACGGGATCATCACGTGGGAGACGCAGCAGACCGACTACCCGTCGGTCGGCCCCGACTCCCCCGAATACGAACCGCGCGGCTGCCCTCGGGGCGCCGCGTTCAGCTGGTACACCTACTCGCCGACGCGCGTGCGCTACCCCTACATCCGCGACACGCTCGCCGCCCTCTACCGCGAGGCGAAGCAGCGCCACGGCGACCCTGTCGCGGCCTGGGCGTCGATCGTCGACGACCCCGAGGCATCCGCCGCGTACAAGAGCGCACGCGGCAAGGGCGGCCTCGTCCGCACGACCTGGGACGAGGCGCTCGAGATCATCGCGGCCGCACACGTGCACACGGTCAAGACCTACGGACCCGACCGGGTGGCCGGCTTCTCGCCGATCCCGGCCATGTCGATGGTCTCGCACGGCGCCGGCGCGCGGTTCCTGAACCTCCTCGGCGGCACGATCCTGTCGTTCTACGACTGGTACGCCGACCTGCCGGTGGCGAGCCCGCAGGTGTTCGGCGACCAGACGGACGTTCCCGAGTCGGCCGACTGGTGGAACGCGGGCTACCTCATCATGTGGGGCTCGAACGTCCCGGTGACGCGCACGCCCGACGCGCACTTCATGGCCGAGGCGCGCTACCGCGGGCAGAAGGTCATCACGGTCTCGCCCGACTACACCGACAACACGAAGTTCGCCGACGAGTGGGTCGCGCCCCACCCCGGCACCGACGGGGCACTGGCGCTCGCGATGGGTCATGTCATCCTCACCGAGCACTACGTGCACAAGCGCACGCCGCGCTTCGAGGACTACATGCGGCGCTTCACGGACTCGCCGTTCCTGGTCTCGCTCGAGCCGCATCAGGGCGGACTCGTGCCGGGCAAGTTCGTCACAGCGAGCGATCTGGGCGGAACGGATGCCGCGGCCCCGCGCGCCGAGTTCAAGCCCGTGCTGCTCGACGCCGACGGCACGCCAGTCGTGCCGAACGGGTCGCTGGGCCACCGCTTCACGCCCGAGGACGAGGGCAAGTGGAACCTCGACCTCGGCGATGTCGTCCCCCCGCTCTCGGTCGCCGACGTCGCCGACGGCACCGGGTCGACCGCCGAGGTGATGCTGCCGCGCTTCGACCTCGCCCCCGAGGCCGGCGGCGAGCACGCCGGTGGATCGGGCGTCGTCGTGCGCGGCGTGCCAACCCGCATCGTCGCCGGCAAGCTCGTCACGACGGTCTTCGACCTGCTCCTCGCTCAGTACGGTGTAGTCCGCGAAGGCCTGCCGGGAACATGGCCGACCGGCTATGACGACCCCACCAGCCCCGGAACCCCGGCCTGGCAGGAGGAGCTTACTTCGGTGCCCGCGGTGCAGGCCACCCGGATCGCACGCGAGTTCGCCGACAACGCCGACCGCTCCGGCGGGCGCTCGATGATCCTCATGGGCGCCGGGACGAACCACTGGTTCCACTCCGACACGATCTACCGCACCTTCCTCGCCCTCACGACGATGACCGGCTGCCAGGGAATCAACGGCGGCGGCTGGGCCCACTACGTCGGCCAGGAGAAGGTCCGCCCGATCACCGGCTACTCGCAGTACGCGACCGCGGGCGACTGGAACCGGCCACCCCGGCAGATGATCGGCACCGCCTTCTGGTACCTCGCCACCGACCAGTGGCGCTACGACGGACTGCCGGCAGACCAGCTGGCATCGCCGCTCGCGCGCGGCGCATTCGCCGATCGCACGACCGCCGACTGCCTCGTCGACTCGGTCAAGCGCGGGTGGATGCCGAGCTATCCGACGTTCTCGCGCAATCCGCTCGACCTGTGCGACGAAGCCGAGGCGCTCGGCAAGGAGCCTTCCCAGCAYGTCGTCGACTCGCTGACCGACGGATCCCTGCACTATGCGGTCGAGGATCCCGATGCTCCGGAGAACTTCCCCCGCATCGTCACGGTCTGGCGCGCGAACATCCTCGGATCGTCCGGCAAGGGCAACGAGTACTTCCTCAAGCACCTCCTCGGCACCGACTCGGCGATTCGCGCGGGCGAGGCCGAGGAGGGATCCCGTCCCCGGGACATCCGCTGGCGCGACGACGCGCCGAACGGCAAGCTCGACCTGCTGCTGACGGCGGATTTCCGGATGACGAGCACGACGCTCTTCAGCGACATTGTGCTGCCCGCCGCGACGTGGTACGAGAAGCACGACCTTTCGTCGACGGACATGCATCCGTTCATCCACGCCTTCAACCCGGCGATCGCGCCGCCCTGGCAGACCAGGACGGACTTCGACATGTTCGGCGACATCGCCCAGCGCTTCAGCGAGCTGGCGATCGGCCATCTCGGGGTGCGGCGCGACATCGTGGCCTCGCCCCTGCAGCACGACACGGCCGATGTCATGGCGACACCCCACGGCCGCGTCGTCGACGACCTGCCGCTCATCCCCGGCCAGACGATGGCGAAGCTCATCGTGGTGGAGCGCGACTACCCCAACCTCGCGGCCAAGTGGCGCGCGCTCGGTCCGCTCACCGCCAAGCTCGGTCTCACGACAAAGGGCATCACCTACTCGGCTGAGCCCGAGATCGAGCTGCTCGGCCGGACGAATGGGCTCGTCAAGTCCGGCCCCTACACCGGCTCGGTGCGCCTCGACACCGACAAGCGGGTGTGCGAGCTGATCCTCGCGCTGTCCGGCACGAGCAACGGCCGGCTCGCGGTGCAGGGCTTCCGCACACTCGAGAAGCGCACCGGGCAGAAGATGGCGCATCTCGCTGAAGAGCACGAGGGCTCGCGTATCACCTTCGCCGACGTGCAGGTGCAGCCACGCAGTGTCATCACGTCGCCGGAGTGGTCGGGATCGGAGCACGGCGGCCGCCGCTACACCGCGTTCGCGATCAACGTCGACCATCTCAAGCCCTGGCACACCCTCACCGGTCGTCAGCACTTCTTCCTCGATCACGACTGGATGGAAGACCTCGGCGAGAACCTGCCGATCTTCCGACCGCCCCTGGACATGCACCGCCTGTTCGACGATCCGAAGGTGGGTGCCACCAAGCGCGCCGACGGGCGCGGCTCGAACGGCCAGACCGAGGTCGCGGTGCRCTACCTCACGCCGCACTCGAAGTGGTCGATCCACTCCGAGTACCAGGACAACCTGTTCATGCTCTCGCTCTCGCGAGGCGGCCCCACGATCTGGATGAGCCCGCAGGATGCCGACAAGGTCGGCGTGCGCGACAACGACTGGATCGAGTCGTACAACCGCAACGGCGTCGTGGTCGCGCGGGCGATCGTGTCGCACCGGATGCCGGAGGGCACGGTGTTCATGTACCACGCGAAGGACCGCACCGTGGATGTGCCGATCGCCGAGACGAGCGGGCAGCGCGGCGGCATCCACAACTCCCTCACCCGGATCCTGCTCAAACCGAGCCACCTCATCGGGGGCTACGCCCAGCTCGCCTGGGCCTTCAACTACCTCGGTCCGACGGGGAACCAGCGCGACGAGATCACGACGATCCGCCGCCGCAGCCAGGAGGTCGAGTACTGATGAAGGTCATGGCTCAGATGTCGATGGTCATGAACCTCGACAAATGCATCGGGTGCCACACCTGCAGCGTGACGTGCAAGCAGGCGTGGACGAACCGCACCGGCGTCGAGTACGTCTGGTTCAACAACGTCGAGACCCGACCGGGCGTCGGCTACCCGCGCGGATATGAGGATCAGGAGAAGTGGGGCGGTGGCTGGGTGCGCACCAAGCGCGGTCGGCTCAAGCTGCGCAGCGGCGGTCGGCTCGCCAAGCTCGCGCGGATCTTCTCCAACCCCACGCTCCCCGAGATCCAGGACTATTACGAGCCCTGGACGTACGACTACGACATGCTGCTGAACGCGCCGAAGGGCGCCCAGGTGCCGGTGGCCCGCCCGAAGAGCCTGCTCACCGGCAAGGACATGAAGATCTCCTGGTCGGCGAATTGGGACGACGACCTGGGCGGCTCGATCGAGACGATGCAGGACGACCCCATCCTCAAGAAGATGAGCGAGAAGGTCGAGGCCGAGTTCTCGAAGGCCTTCATGTTCTATCTGCCGCGCATCTGCGAGCACTGCCTCAACCCCTCGTGCGTGGCATCCTGCCCCTCCGGCGCGATGTACAAGCGCGCCGAGGACGGGATCGTGCTCGTCGACCAGGACCAGTGCCGTGGCTGGCGCATGTGCGTCTCGGGCTGCCCGTACAAGAAGGTCTACTTCAACCACAAGACCGGCAAGGCCGAGAAGTGCACGATGTGCTACCCGCGCATCGAGGTGGGCCTGCCCACCGTCTGCTCCGAGACGTGCGTCGGCCGCCTGCGCTACCTCGGCCTGGTGCTGTACGACGCCGACCGCGTCGCCGACGCCGCGAAGGTGGAGGACGAGAAGGATCTGCTCGACGCGCAGCGCGACGTCCTTCTCGACCCGCACGACCCCGCCGTCATCGAGGCGGCCCGCCGTGACGGCATTCCGGAGGACTGGATCGACGCAGCCCAGCGCAGCCCGATCTGGAAGCTCATCCAGACCTACCGCGTCGCGCTGCCGCTGCACCCCGAGTACCGCACCATGCCGATGGTCTGGTACATCCCGCCGCTGTCGCCCGTCGTCGACGTCGTCACCGAGAGCGGCAACGACGGCGAAGACGCGCGCACGCTGTTCGCGGCGATCGACAAGCTGCGCATTCCGATCAGCTACCTGGCGGAGATGTTCACCGCCGGAGACATCGCCCCGGTCGATCGCGCCCTGCGCACGCTCGCGGCGATGCGCTCGTACATGCGCGGCGTGAGTATCGACGGCGAGCGCGACGAACGCATCGCCCGTGCCGTCGGGATGAGCGGCACCGAGATCGAGGAGATGTACCGGCTCCTCGCGATCGCGAAGTACGAAGACCGCTACGTGATCCCCACGGCGCACGCCGAACGGGCCCACGAACTCGAGGAGATGGCGTGCTCGCTCGACTACGAGGACGGACCCGGCATGGGCGGGGCAGGCCCGTTCGGCTCCTCCAGCGGGCCGAGCGTGCCGGTCGCGGTCGAGAACTTCCACGTGCTCGCCGATCGACAGACCGCCGACCGGCCGTCGACACCCGGCCGGGTCAACCTCCTCAACTGGGACGGCAATGGCACCGCCGACGGACTGTTCCCGCCGTCGGCCGGACCGACCCACACGACGTCCAAAGGCCGTCGCGCCGCGGGCGGCGGTGAGACGCAGCCATGAGCGCCGTCCTGCCACCCCGCGTAACGCCGCGCCGTCCGCTGCCGGACTCGCTCGACGCCCTGAAGCTCTCCGCCGCCGACCGCGCCCGCACCCATATGGTCGCTTCGCTGCTGCTGGACTACCCAGACGATGCGTGGTTCGGGCGCCTTCCCACGATTCGGGAACAGGCGCACGGACTTCCGGAAGCCATCCAGGGCGCGCTGGTGCGATTCATGGATGCCGCGACCTCCGCGGGTGTCACCGAATGGCAGCGCCGGTACGTGGTGACATTCGATCTGAAGCGCAAATGCAGTCTCTATCTCAGCTACTACGCGACCGGTGACACGCGGCGCCGGGGGGCGGCGCTGGTCACCTTCAAGGAGGCCTACCGCGCGGCAGGCTGGGAGTTCGACGCCCCGGAACTGCCGGACTATCTGCCTGCCGTGCTCGAGTTCTCGGCGGTGTCGGACTCACCGATCGCGTCGGCGCTCATTTCCGCACACCGCGAAGGCATCGAAGTGCTGCGGGCTGCACTCGAGGGCATCTCGAGCCCGTGGGCGGACATCGTCCGCGCTGTGACACTGTCGCTGCCGCCCATCGACGAGCGCACGCGTGAGCGCTTCCTCGCGCTCATCAACGAGGGGCCGCCGGTCGAGACGGTGGGATTGAGCTTCCTCGGGCATCTTCCCCCGTTCACCCCGCGGGGGGACTCGTGAACGCGCTGCCGATGATCCTCTGGGTCGCGATCCCGTACGCCGCCATCGCGGTGTTCGTCGTCGGGCATCTGTGGCGCTACCGCTACGACAAGTTCGGCTGGACGACCAGATCGAGTCAGGTCTACGAGAGCCGCCTGCTGCGGCTGGGCTCGCCGATGTTCCATCTCGGCATACTGATGGTGATCGCCGGGCACGTGGTGGGACTCCTCGTCCCCCGCGAATGGCTCTACGCCATCGGGATCTCAGAGGAGATGTACCACTGGGGAGCGACGGTGATGGGATCCTTCGCCGCCATCCTCACCCTTGCGGGCCTCGCGATCCTGATCTATCGACGCCGCACCGTAGGCCCGGTCTTCCTCGCGACGACCGTCATGGACAAGGTCATGTACGTCTTCCTCGGAGCGACGCTGCTCTTCGGAACGCTCGCGACGTTCGTCTACCAGGTGTTCGGTCCCGGGTTCCACTACCGCGAGACGATCTCGCCGTGGATCCGCAGCATCCTTTTCTTCCAACCCCAGCCGGAGCTCATGGCGGAGGTGCCGCTGCTCTTCCAGATCCACGTGCTCACCGCATTCGCGCTCTTCGCACTGTGGC
This sequence comes from Microbacterium sp. P2_F9, assembly GCF_056403635.1. Classification (NCBI taxonomy): domain Bacteria; kingdom Bacillati; phylum Actinomycetota; class Actinomycetes; order Micrococcales; family Microbacteriaceae; genus Microbacterium; species Microbacterium sp. P2_F9. Next base: position 39,927 of record NZ_JBFUFC010000008.1, read on the forward strand.
CGTTCACGCGCCTGGTGCATGTCTTCTCGGCGCCGGTCGGGTACCTCTTCCGCCCGTACATCGTCTACCGCTCCCGTGACGAGCAGCGTGGCAGCAGGCCCAGCCGTCGAGGATGGGACCCCGTGAGCACCCCGGACTCGAAACGGCTGCGGCGCCCCTGATCCCTGACCGTTCCGGGCGCGTCATCCTCCTGACGCGCCCGGAACGCCCTGCGTCGCCTCGGCGTCGGCAGCGGCGGCGATCCGGTTCGCCATGCCGCGGAAGATGAACCCGTGGAACGGCAGCACCGCGAGCCAGTACAGGCGCCCGGACAGCCCCTGCGGGAAGAACACCGCGCGCTGGTCGTAGCGGGATCCGTCACCCTCCGCTGAGGCACGAAGCTCGAGCCAGGCGAGACCAGGCACCTTCATCTCKGCGCGCAGGCGCAGGAACGACCCTCGCTCGATCGCCTCGACGCGCCAGAAATCCAGGGCATCGCCGACCTCGAGCCGGGCTCGGCTGCGGCGACCTCGCGCCAGCCCGATACCGCCGACGAGTCGGTCCATCCATCCGCGGAGAGCCCAGAGCAGTGGGGATGAGTACCACCCGTTCTCGCCGCCGATCCCCTCGATCACGCGCCAGAGCTCGGCCGGGGGCGCGGGGGTGAACGCCGATCGGGCATCAACGAACACCGTCTTGCCCGCCCAGTCCGGGTCGCTGGGCAGTGGGTCGCTCGGCACGCCGAGCACCTCGGCATCCAGCCAGCTCGTCTCCACTGCGTCGTCCTGCTGCCGTCCGAGAGCCAGTGCCACCGAGCGCCGATAGGAGGTGAGTCCTTCCGCCGGCCGCGGGATGAGGACATCCACGTCGTGATCCTTCATCACGCACTCGTTCTGCAGCGACTCGACGAGCGGACGCGCGATCGCCCTCGGGATGGGCGTGACGAGGTTCACCCAGTGCGATGCGAGCCGGGGTGTGAGCACCGGCAGGGCCGCGATCGCCCGCTGCGGCAGCCCCGCCTCGAGCGCGTAGGCGTTCATCATCTGCCCGTACCGCAGCACGTCCGGACCGCCGATGTCGACGGCGCGATTGACGTCCGGGGCGATCCGCGCGGCGCCGAGCAGGTAATGCAGCACATCGCGCACCGCGATCGGCTGGATGCGATTGCGCACCCACTTCGGTGCCGGCATGTACGGCAGCACGTCGGTCAGATGCCGCACCATCTCGAACGAGGCCGAGCCCGAGCCGATGACGACGCCGGCCTGCAGGACGAGCGTCGGCACTCCCGATCTCAGGAAGACGTCACCCACTTCGACCCGGGACCGCAGGTGCGGTGACAGCAGGTCGCGGTCCGGGTGGAGTCCACCGAGGTACACGAGCCGACCGACGGATGCCTCGGCCGCCGCGTGCGCGACGGTCTCCGCGGCACGGCGATCAGCCTCTTCGAAGCCCTTGCCGGCTGACATGGAGTGGACGAGGTAGTAGACCAGGTCCGCCCCACTCACCGCTCGGCTCACCGGAAGGGGATCGGTGACATCTCCCGCGATCGCCTCGACCGCGCTCCCCCACGCGAAGGCGGAGACCCGCGAAACGTCGCGGGCGACGACGCGCACCCGATAGCCCGCGGCGATCAGCCGCGGGACGAGACGCCCGCCGATATAGCCCGTGCCGCCGAACACGACGGCTACCGGAGGGGTGCCGTCCGGTCGGGGCACAGCGGCGAGTTCGGGTTCGCGGCCGGTGGGAGCGGAGAGGTCATCCATCCTCGCAGGCTACGCGCGCGCCCCGGCGCCACGGCGGGGCTTGACGAGACCCCGAGGAAGACTCGCGCGCACTGGCTAGGCCGCCTGGGGTACGAGGATCCAGGGCGAGATGATGCCGAACGCGTCGGCGACAGCGCGGATCTCCTCAGGGCTGAGGCCTTCACCGAGTCCTCCGGCGGTGAGGTTCATGTGCTCGTATTTGGCGCCCGTCTCGGCGTACTCGATGCGGTCCACCGCGCGGGTGACCGAGAGGTCCGAGCGGGCCATCACCCCGTGC
>NZ_JBFUFC010000009.1:0-41282 GCF_056403635.1 Microbacterium sp. P2_F9
CTGTTGACGCTGACGAACGACGCGGCTCGCGGCGGCAGCCCGGAGTGGCGGCTTCCTGGCACCTTCCTCCATCCCGGCGAGACGCTTGCGGATGCCGTGCGGCGCTCGCTCCAGAACAAGGCGGGGATCGTCGGGCTCGAGCCACGGCAGCTGCACGTCTTCGACGAGCCGGGCCGCGACGATCGCGGATGGGTGCTCAGCGTCGCGCACTACGACGTCGTGCGAGAGGAGCGGATGCCGGCATCCGACCGGACCCGGATCGTCGACGTCGACGCCCTGCCGGTTCTGGAATACGACCACGCGAAGATCATCGCGTTCGCAGTCGTTGCCCTGCGTGCCGAGTATCGCCGCGCACCCGACCCCGCAGGATTCCTTCCCGAACCGTTCACGATCCGCCGGCTGCGCCAAGTGCACGAGGCGGTGGCCGGGGAGCGGCTGCTGCCCGACACGTTCCGGCGCACTATGCTCGCCGGGCTCGAGCCCACCGGTGACCTGTTCAGCGAAGGGCGCGGCCGACCGGCCGAGCTCTACCGGCGCCCGGCCCCCGAACCCGGCGTAGCCTGAACGAATGCCTGCCGAAATCTCCGTCCAGAGCGCGCGGGCGCAGCTCCTCGCACTCGCCGATGCCGTGGCTGCGGGCAGCGGCGTCGGTCTCTTCCCCCGGATCGCAGAGCTGCCCGAGGCGGCGGATTCACGCCCGGCGGCGGTGCTCATCCTCTTCGGAGTGCTCGACGCGCTTCCCAGCGATCACGACGCTCATGCGAGTGCGGTGTCACGCGATCTCGACGTGCTCCTCCTGGCGCGTGCGTCGACGCTCCGTTCGCACCCCGGGCAGGTCGCGTTCCCAGGCGGACGGGTCGATCCCGAGGACGACGGACTCGTCGCGGCTGCTCTCCGCGAGGCTCGGGAGGAGACGGGTCTCGACCCCGCGGGCGTCGAGGTGCTGGGCATGCTCGAACCCATTCCGCTGGCGTATTCGCAGCACCTCGTGACTCCGGTGCTCGGGTGGTGGCGGCATCCGTCCCCCGTGCACGTCGTCGACGAAGCCGAATCGTCGGATGTGTTCCGCGCGCCGGTGGCCGATCTGCTCGACCCCGCGCACCGCGGGTCGACGGTCATCCGCCGCGACGGACAGGAGTGGCGCGGCCCCGGCTTTCTCGTGCCGCACGCGGGCGGTGAGCATCTGGTGTGGGGCTTCACCGGCATGCTGCTCGATGCGATGTTCGATCGGCTGGGCTGGACGGAGCCGTGGGACGAGACAAGCGAGCTGCCGCTCGTGCTGCCGGACTGACGGCCTGAATACGCCTCACCCCCCTGCGCCGCCACCTCCATCCGCGCCGAGACGGTCGATGGCACCGGTGACGACCCGGACGACCGGCCAGGCCCCCTCGGAGCTGTTGCCGAGCACCGACGCCGTGGTGGCGGATGCCGGGAGGTGCGTCGACTGGAACGACACGCCGGCGTCGTACCCTTCGATCAGCACGGCCGGCGCGGTCGCGTGCAGGAAGAAGCCCATCCCGCAGCGCATGCCCTGATCGGGAACGTGGCGGGGCCGGACCATCTCGGCGACCACGGCGGGCGAGACGATCTGCCCGGCGAACAGCGCGCGCCAGAACCCATGCAGGTCCGCCGCGGTAGTGAACGCGCCGCCGTCTCCGCTGCCGAGCACGGGGAGGTTCAGCGTGTTGACCCGGTCGCCCTCGTCGAAGAGGTAGCCGAGGGCCGCTCGGCGGGGCAGCTCATCCAGTCGCAGGAAGTCGGTGCTCTGCAGGCCCGCCGGCGCGAACACGAGGCGGCGCACGACGTCGTGGTAGACCTCCCGGGTCACCCGCTCGAGGATGATCGCGAGCACGACGTAGCTGCCGTTGCAGTATGCCCAGCGCTCGCCCGGGGCGAAGCTCTGCTCGAACCCGTCGACGAGCGGCAGGAACGCCTCGGCCGTTGTGAGGGTGTGCACGGGCACGGAGAGGACGTAGTCGGACGGCTCCCACTCGGCTTCTTCGTCGAGATAGTCGCCGATGCCGGACGTGTGGGTGAGCAGGTGCTCGATCGTGACGGCATCGTCGATCTCGGGAAGGTCCGTGCCGAGGATCTGGCGCGCAGGCGTGTCGAGGCTCAGGTTGCCGTCCTCGACGAGTCGCATGATCGCCAGCGCCGTGAACGCCTTGCTGCCGCTGGCGATGCCGAACTGCGTGTCGACGGTGTTGGGCACTTCGAAGGCGCGATGGGCGAATCCGCTGGCGCGCTCGAAGATCCTCTCGTCGGCGGAATCCACGGCGACCACGCCGGTGAAAGCCCGCTCGGCGACGGCGGTCTCGATCGATTCGGGGTCGAGGGTCAGCATGTGTCCTCCTCGCGATGAGTGTGGAACCAGTCAACTCCCTCAACGCATCTTCCGCTCGGCCACTGCTGGACGTAGGTTCGGGTCGTGACCGATCGCGCGGTGCCGAACCTTCCTTCTCGTTCGTTCGATGCGACGGTCGACTTCTACGGCGGCTTCGGGTTCGAGGTGGCGTATCGCGACGGAGGATGGCTCATCCTCGGTCGCGGCACGGTCGTGCTGGAGTTCTTCCTCGCCCCCGAGCACGACCCGTACTCGAGCTGGTTCATGACGAGCATCCGCGTGCACGACCTCGAGGAGCTGTTCACGGCGGTCCGTCGGAGCGGAGTGCCGGAGACGCCGGCCGGGATGCCCCGGCTCCTGCCGATCGCACTCCAGGAGTGGGGTCAGCGCGCCGGGTACCTGATCGACATCGACGGGACGCAGCTCCACCTCATCGAAGACGGTGGCTGAGAGCCCAGCGCATCGCGCCCCGCGTGCCTACCATGGAGGTGCATCCGACCGGAGGAGCCGCCATGGTCGTCCAGGTACGCGTCCTCGGCCTCGCCCTCGACGAGGCGGGGCAGCACGTGCTGCTGGTCAAGCCGCTCGGCGAGCCGCCCGGCAGCGGCAGGATGCTGCCGATCTGGATCGGTTCCCTCGAGGCGACCTCGATCATGGTCGCGCTGCAGGGCACCCCGGTCCCACGCCCGCTCGCCCACGATCTGATGAGATCGCTGCTCGAAGGGGCGGGGGCCGAGGTGCAGCGCGTCGAGGTCACGCGCATCGACGAGGGCACTTACTACGCCGAGATCACCCTCCTGACGGCGCTCGGCACCCGCACCGTGGACGCGCGGCCGTCGGATGCCGTGGCGCTCGCCACCCGCGTCGGTGCGCCGATCTGGGTGGCGGACGAAGTGATGGACGAAGCCGGCATCCCCGACATGACCACGGCGGACGATGACGATGAGCTGCCGGACGAAGAGGAGCGCGTCGACGAGTTCAAGCGGTTCCTGAACGAGGTCGACCCGGAGGACTTCCGCGGCTGAGATGATCGGGCCATGGCCACGCGAACCTTCGATCTCGACACCTCCGTAGGCGTTCCGCCTGCCGAGGCGATCGACTTCCTGCTGCGCCTCGACCAGCACCCGGGGCTGCATCCCTACTTCACGCACGCGGAGATCGTCGCGGAGGGATCGGATGCCGACGGGCCCTGGACGGACTGGAGGGTCACGGAGACGTCCCGGGTCGGCCCGTTCTCCTACCCGCTCCGCTTTCCGACGCGAACGACCAGGACGACCGGCACCTCCATGACGAGCGTCGTCCGTCCGGCACCCGGATGCCGACTGGACATCACCGCTCGCGCGGTGAAGGCCCCCGGCGGCGCGCGCGTCACGGAGACCGTCGCCGTCTCGGCGCCGCCGCCCCTGCTCGGCTACATGACCCGTCAGGCCGAGTTCGCACGCGGTCGTCTGTACGAGCGGCTGTCCGATGCGCTCGGTACGCTGAGCCCATGACCACCCTCGTCCTGACCGTCGTCGGAGATGATCGCGCCGGGCTGGTCRCCGCGGTCGCCGGCGTCATCGACTCCCACGGGGGCAACTGGGAGAACAGCCAGCTTGCCGAGCTCGCCGGCGCCTTTGCGGGAATCATCGAGGTGTCGATCGCCGCCGACCGCGCCGAGGCGCTGCGCTCCGCCCTGTCCGAGCTCGAAGGACTCGTGACGGTCGCGCTCCCTGCAGCGCCCACCGCGCCGACGGATGCCTCGCCCCCGCGCCGCTTCGTGTTCCAGGTGCTCGGCAACGACCATCCCGGGATCGTGCGCGAGCTGTCCGCGACCCTCGGCGGGCACGGCGTCAGCATCGACCGCATGACCACCGAGACGCGCGACGCAGCCATGGCGGGTGGGCGTCTGTTCGAGGCGACGATCGCGGCAAGTGTGCCGGCATCCGTCGACGTCGACGCGCTCACGGCCGAAGTGGAACGACTCGCGGCCGAACTCCAGGTCGACGTCACGCTGCTCGACTGAGACCACCCCACGCCGATCCATCATCCACCTGGGAGATTCACCGATGACCCGAGTCCGCGTCGACCTCAACATCTCACTCGACGGCTTCGCCACGACGACCGACCAGACGCCGGAGAACCCGTTCGGCGACGACTGGGGACGCCTCACCGACGCCTACGTCGCCACCCGTACGTTCCGCGAGCGCGTCCTGCATGACTCCAGCGGCGCCGGCACGACCGGCGTCGACGACGAGTACGCCGCACGCTACTTCGAGGCCGTCGGCGCCGAGATCATGGGCGCCGCGATGTTCGGCCTGCACGAGCACCCCGACGATCCTGACTGGCGCGGCTGGTGGGGAGACGAGCCGCCGTTCCGGGTTCCCGTGTTCGTCCTCACCCACACGCCGCGAGCCTCGATCGAGATGGACGGCGGCACGACGTTCCACTTCCTGACCGCGTCTCCCGAAGAGGCGCTCGCGCGCGCTGTCGCGGTGGCGGATGGCGGCGATGTCCGCATCGGCGGGGGCCCGACCACCGTGCGCGAGTTCCTCCGAGCCGGGCTGGTGGATGATCTGCATGTCGCGATCGTCCCCATCCTGCTGGGCCGGGGCGTGCGTCTGTGGGACGACCTGCGGGGACTCGAGGCCGGCTGCCGGGTGACGTCGGAGTCGGCGCCGAGTGGCGTCACTCACGTCACGTTCCGCCGCGACCCACGTGAAAACGGCTGAGCCCCCGTCTCCAGGGACTCAGCCGTTCACGATGTCCTCGGACATCAAATGGCGGAGGATGGGGGATTCGAACCCCCGAGGGCTTGCACCCAACACGCTTTCCAAGCGTGCGCCATAGGCCACTAGGCGAATCCTCCTCGGCCCTCGCGGGCCGCAGACCATCTTATCCTGCCGGGCGCCGTCTTCCCGACGCGGGCCACCCCGACGCCGACCGCTTCCCGATGCGCGCTATCGCTCCCGCGCCGTCGCCCGCTCTGCCGCCGGTCCGGCACCCGCTGCGGCGTACACCGAACCGGGTCGCACGATGAGGGACCGCGGCGCGAAGACGGCGAGGAGCTGCCGAGCCCGCGGCGCCTCGCGGAAGAGTCCCCGGCACACGGCCGCGGCCGGGATCGAGGCATCCGTCCACCGTCGCCGCGCCGCACCAGGCGCGTAGCTGGCCCGCTCGATCGCGACCACGAGCTCTCGCATCGGCTCGGCCGGGGCCCCATGCTCGCCCACCAGACGCGCGGCCAACGCGCGCGGCGACTCGCTCCCGGGCGCCGCGATGCCGAGGTCGATCGCGGAGTCCTGCACCAGTACCCACGCCGCGGCGGCATCGCCATCGCGCGCCGCCTGCAGCAGTCGGCGTCCGCGGAAGGCTCGCAGGAGGGCCGGGATCGACAGGGCGAGGAGGATGCCGAAGATGATGCTGACGGTGGGCAGCGGGTCGACCCGGGGGACCGCGGAGCCGCTCTCGGACGGTGCGCCGTCGAGTCCGTCATCCAGGGGATTCGCCGTCGCCCCCGATGCCGTGGGGCTCGGCGTCGACGTGACATCGGTCCCGGCGCCGAGATCTCCGAGGGTCGTCGATGCAGGAGAGAAGCTGGTCGGCACGCCGAGGCTGGCGGTGGGCTCGAACGGCACCCAGCCGACGCCGTTGAAGTACACCTCGGGCCAGGCGTGCAGCTGGCTGCTGAACACCGAATAGATGGTCTGCCCGCCGGTCTGCTCGCCGGTCTGCTCCGGGGTCTTCTCGGTCGTGGGGTTGCCGGGCAGATAGCCGACGACGATCCGAGTGGGCATGCCGAGGGTGCGCGCCATGAGCGCGAAGGCGGACGCGAAGTGCACGCAGTAGCCCTGCTTCACCTCCAGGAACTTCGCGACCGCGTCGGCGCCGCTGCCGTCGAAGCCCTCTTCCACCGGCGCCTTGAGCGAGTAGCGGAAGTCGCTGCCACGGAACCAGCGCTGCAGGGCGATCAGCGCGTCGTAATCCGTCGACGTGCCCGCGGTCACCGCCGCCGCCGTCTCGGCGATGATCGGCGGCAGGTCGGGCGGCAGCGCCGTCGTGTCGTCGCGGATCTGCGGTCCGCCGGCCTCGGCGACGCGGATCTGCTCCAGCGTGGGTCGGGGCACGTGGGTGACGACCTGATAGGTCTGGCCTCTGGTCGATCCGGACTGGCTGAGCACCGTGCGGTTGTACGGCACCACTTTCCACGTGCCGTCGAGTCCGGTGACGGCGACGGCCGGGAACGCGACTGGCAGCCACGAGGCGACGAGTTCGCGCACCTCGACCTCGGTGGTGTACTCCGACACCTTCACGCCMGAGGTCACCGCGACCTCGCTGAGCGCGTTGTCGCTGTCCAGCGGGACGGCTCGCATGCGATCGGGCTGCCAGACGGCTCCCGTGAACACCGAGAGCGTCGCGGCACGCAGGTAGGGCGGTGCCGGCGCATCCGTGTGCAGGCGCAGCGCTTCGGTGATGCGAGGCTGACGCAGATCGTCGCCGAGCTGCAGCGTCACATCGATTCCCTGCCCGAGACCGGGCTGACCTGCGACGATCGGCGTGGGCGGGGGGAGCAGGGGAGTGACCACGATCGCGACGACGATCGCGATCGCCCCGATCCCGAGTGCAGTGGCCGGTACGCCGGCGGCTCGGGATGCCTCGCGCGCGGCGGGCAGATCACGGGAGCGTGTCTCGGTCCTGATGAGGTACAGCACGGCGCCCGCCAGAAGGGCGAACGCCATGATGTCGACGCCCTGCGGCACGACGATCGAGGGGATGAGCGACACGGCGACCAGCCCGACGCCCGCGAGGAGCGGCATCCGGGCCGTCAGCACGACGTGGTCGACGATGATCGCCAGGAGAGCCGTCGCACCGACGATGAGGAACGCCAGCTCAGCGCTGACCGTCATCGGGGCCGACCCGAGATTGATGTCCTGGAACGCCGCTGCGAGGGCGTCAGGCACCTCCCGGGCAGTCGCCGGGGTGGGGATCAACCAGAGCAGGGCGGTCTCGCGGAAGAACACGAAGGTCAGGAAGAGCGCCCACAGGAGGATCTCGATCAGGCTCACCACCAGCGCGCGCAGCCCGATCCTGCGGCCGAAGTAGCCGGCCGCGAGCACGATCGCGGTGAGCAGCACGGCGGCGGGGAGCCACGGGCCGGGCTTGAGCACCGTCAGCAGCGGCAGCAGGGCGGCGAAGATCGCCAGGAGCACGCCGAGGCTCAGGGCGAGGTCGGCGCGCATCGGCGCGCGCTCGGCCGTCTGGTCGACGGTCCGGTCAGCGATGACCACTGCTCACCCCCCGATCCACGGTGCCGGTCCACGCGGCCCGAAGTTCGTCATCGGGACCGATCGTCGCCACCCGCCAGCCGAACTCGGCGGCCAGGTCCGCCGCCGCGCGCTCGGGGGCGACGGCGAAGAGCAGCGGAAGCGTGCAGTGATGCACGAGCGGCGCCAGGGTCTCGGCATCCGCGGAATCGAGTCGTCCGACGATCAGCACGAGCGGTCCGGTGGTCACGCCGTTGAACAGCCGGGCCAGCTGAGGCAGGTGGTCTTCGCGCCGGGCGGTGACGGTGGCGAAATGCGTGCGCAGATCCTCGACACCGCTCAGGTCGCCGCCTTCGATGCGATCGGCGAGGACGGTGCCGTCGGAATCGATGACGTCCACTGAGTAGCCGTCGACCACCAGCCGGGCGACCGCCGACACGCACGTCGTCACGGCCGACTCGAAGCCGGGATCGGCCCCGGTCGAACCCATCGCCTCGGCCGCCCATCGGCGAGCGCTGCGGTCGAGCACCACGACCGCTTCGGGGGTCGTTTCCTGCTCCTCCTGCCGCACCATGAGCTCACCGCGGTGCGCGGACGCGCGCCAGTGGATGCGCCGCATCGAGTCGCCGGGCAGGTACAGCCGCGCGATGAGGTTGTCGGCGCCCTGGCCGAGCTGGTTGTTCTCGGTGTGCAGCGTCCCGCCGGTGTTGCCGAGCATGTCGGTCAGCGCGGACAGGTCGACGATCGCGGGTGCGACCGTGACCGCCGTGCGGTCGGTGAACACAGTGCGCCGCCGCACGAGTCCGAACGGATCGGTCGAGGTCACGATCAGGGGACCGGTGGGATGGATGCCACGGCGCAGCCCGGTCACCGGATATTCGATGTCGACCGACCAGTCCGCGCGGCGAAGCGCTGAGCCGAGCGCTGGGAAGACCCCGTGCGGCCGGCCGTCGAGCCCCTTCGGCAGGGTGTCCTCCCACGTGCCCGGGGCAGTGGGCACGGGACTGCGGATGCCGACGTGCGCGGTCACGGTCGCCGACCGGCCGACCGTGACGACCTCCGGGTACAGCGACCGGGTGACCTTGTCGGTGCGCCGGGTGAGATGCAGCGACACGAGCCCCGCGACGAGCAGTGCGAGCAGCAGGAGCCCGAAGTACATCAGCACGGTGACGCCGAGTTCACTCGCCGCGATGAAGCAGCCGAGCGCGAGCAGCAGACCGCCCGTCCCACGGGCGGTGAACGGCCAGAGACGCTTCATCGGGTGCTCGCAGACGGCCGGCTACTGGCGTGCGGCGATGGGAACGCGCACGCTCTGCGCGATGCGTTCGAGGATCCCCACGATGGCATCAGCGCCCGATCGGGCACGAGCACCGCCGGCGGAGCGGGTCGGGATCAGGCGGTGGGCGAACACCTGGATGAGGAGGGCGGTGATGTCGTCCGGGATGACGAAGCCGCGCCCGTCGAGGGCGGCCCACACCTTCGCGGCGCGCACGAGCTGCAGCGTCGCGCGGGGGCTTGCGCCCAGGCGCAGATCGGGGTGGGTGCGGGTCGCGTTCGCCAGGGCCACGGCGTAGTCCTCGATCGTCGGAGCGACATGCACCGCCCGCGCCCACGAGACCAGTTCGGCGACTTCGGCCGCCGACACCACAGGCACCAGCTCATCGAGCGGGTTGATCGCATCCCGCTGACGCAGCATGAGGGCTTCGGACTTCGCGTCCGGGTAGCCCATCGAGATGCGCATCATGAAGCGGTCTCGCTGCGCCTCCGGCAGGGCGTAGGTGCCCTCCATCTCCAGTGGGTTCTGGGTCGCCACGACGAGGAACGGGTCAGGAAGCAGGTGCGAGCGCCCGTCGACGGTCACCTGTCCCTCCTCCATGGCCTCCAGGAGCGCGGACTGCGTCTTGGGGGAGGAGCGGTTGATCTCGTCGGCGATCACGAGGTTCGCGAAGATCGCGCCGGGCTTGAACTCGAACTCGCGCTCAACCGGATTGAAGACGCTCACCCCGGTGATATCGCCGGGAAGCAGGTCGGGGGTGAACTGGATGCGCCGCACGGTGGCATCGACGGAGGCCGCGAGCGCCCGGGCGAGCATCGTCTTGCCGACACCTGGCACGTCCTCGATCAGGAGGTGCCCTTCCGCGAGGAGGCAGACCAGGGCGGACCGGACCGCTTCGGGCTTGCCGTCGATGACACTGCTCACCGAGGCGAGGATCTCCTCGGTCGCGCGGGCGAAGTCTTCGGCAGTGAGCTCGGCGACCGCGTCGGCCGAGGCATCCGTCATCGCAGTGTCCGCCATGGGACCCCCMTCGGTCCGTCCGTCGTTCCAGAGCGCCGTCGCTCACTTCTCTGATCGTAACAACCTGTTGACCGCCTGGCTCCTGGGAAGTGACCGGGCATCGAAGCGGCAGCGGTTCGGAGCATTCGCCGGGGCCGGGTAGACTTGTCTCAGCTCTCCGCGAGGCGGCATCCAGGCCAAATCCCCCAGGACGGAAACGTAGCAAGGGTAACCGGGCTCTGCCGGGTTCGCGGAGAGTCTTTCTTTGCCCGGAAACAGCCGACTTCGTGCTCGTTTCGGCGATTTCTCCGGGCTCGCTCCCTGGTTCGACCGGCGCCGCGCCCATAGGCTGAGCCCGTGGCGCAGAGCATCTACATCACTTCCGCAGAAGGTCATTCCGGAAAGTCGACGGTTGCGCTGGGGGTGCTCGAAGCGCTCAGTCGCGCGACCCCACGGGTGGGCGTCTTCCGTCCCGTCGCCCGTTCCACCGCCGAACGCGACTACGTGCTGGAGATGCTCCTCGACCACGACGGGGTGGACCTCGACTACGACCTGTGCGTCGGCGTGTCCTACGACGACGTCCGCCAGGATCCGGATGCCGCGCTCGCGAAGATCGTCGAACGCTACAAGGCCGTCGAGTCGCGGTGCGACGCGGTCGTGATCGTCGGCAGCGACTACACCGACGTCGGCAGTCCCACCGAGCTCGGCTACAACGCCAGGATCGCGGCGAACCTTGGCGCCCCGGTGCTCCTCGTGCTCAGCGGCCGGGAAGGACAGGCCGAGCAGCTCGGCACGTCGCCGGCGCGCACCGCTGACGAGATGGGACAGCTGACCGCGCTGGCCCTCGCCGAGCTCACCCACGGCCGCGCCGGCCTGCTCGCGGTCGTCGCCAATCGTGCCGACCCCGAGCACCTGGTCGAGATCGTCACCCGGATCCAGGCGGTCGTCGATGCCGTGGAAGGCTCCGGCCACGCCGCCGCGGATCGGTCGATCGCCGTGTGGGCGCTCCCGGAAGATCGGCTCCTCGTCGCACCCTCGGTGCGCGAAGTGGTCCGCTCCGTCGGCGGCACCCTCCTCAAGGGCGACCAGGACCTCCTCACCAGAGAGGTGCTCGGGGTAGTGATCGGCGGCATGTCGATGGTCAACGTACTGCCGCGCCTGTTCGATGGCGCACTCGTGATCATCCCGGCCGATCGCACCGAAGTGCTGCTGGCCGCCATCCTCGCCGACCGATCGGGAACCTTCCCGACGCTGTCGGGCATCATCCTGAACGGGCCTTTCGAGCTGCCCGAGGAGATCAACCGACTGATCGACGGGATCGGGGTCACGCTGCCGATCATCACGGCAGACCTCGACACCTACGAGACCGTCGTGAGCGTCATGGCGACCCGCGGGCGGCTCGCGGCGGACTCGCAGCGCCGGTACGACACGGCGCTCGGGATGTTCGACACGCACATCGACACCGAGAGGCTTGTCGAGTCCCTCGGCCTCGCGCACTCGGCGGTGGTCACCCCGCTCATGTTCGAGTACGCGCTGATGGACCGTGCTCGGTCCGATCGCAGGCGCATCGTCCTGCCCGAGGGGACCGACGATCGCGTGCTCCGCGCGGCCGCGAAGGTGCTTGCCCGCGGCATCGCGGATCTCACGATCCTCGGCGAGGAGATCGAGGTGCGCGGCCGCGCCCTCGAACTCGGCATCGATCTGAGCGCGGCGGCGGTCCTGAGTCCCTTCGATGCCGTCCACGTCGACAAGTTCGCGCGTGAGTACGAGCGCCTGCGTGCCCACAAGGGCGTCACCTATGCGCAGGCCGCCGACTCGGTGACCGATGTCTCCTACTTCGGCACGCTCATGGTGCACCTCGGCCTCGCCGACGGCATGGTGTCCGGCGCGGCGCACACGACGGCGCACACGATCCGCCCCGCGTTCGAGATCATCAAGACCAAGCCCGGCGTCTCGGTGGTGTCGTCGGTCTTCCTGATGGCGCTCGCCGACCGCGTGCTCGTCTACGGCGACTGCGCGGTGATCCCCGACCCGACCGCGGCGCAGCTCGCCGACATCGCGATCTCGTCGGCGGCGACCGCGGCCCAGTTCGGCATCGACCCGCGCGTGGCGATGCTCTCCTACTCGACCGGCGAGTCGGGATCGGGAGCCGACGTCGAGAAAGTGCGCGAGGCCACCGCTCTCGTGCGCGAGCGTGCACCCGAGCTGCTCGTCGAAGGTCCGATCCAGTACGACGCGGCAGCGGATGCCGCTGTCGCGAAGGCGAAGATGCCCGAATCCGCCGTGGCCGGGCGCGCCACCGTCTTCGTCTTCCCCGATCTGAACACCGGGAACAACACGTACAAGGCGGTGCAGCGATCGGCCGGCGCAGTCGCGATCGGTCCGGTGCTGCAGGGTCTCAACAAGCCGATCAACGATCTGTCGCGCGGGGCGCTCGTGGACGACATCGTCAACACCATCGCGATCACCGCGATCCAGGCCCAGGGGGAACATCCCGCATGAGTGTTGTGCTCGTCGTCAACAGCGGTTCGTCGTCGTTCAAATACCAGCTCATCGACATGGATGCCGAGGCCGTGCTGGCCTCGGGTCTGGTCGAGCGCATCGGCGAAGAGGTGGGCACCTCCAAGCACACGGTCACATCGGCCTCCCTCGGATCTGACGCCCCGGCCATGCTCGACGCCACATACAAGCGGGAGCTGCCGATCCCCGATCACACGGCGGGGTTCCGGGTGATGCTCGACGCGTTCGCCGAGCACGGCCCCTCGCTGGACGACCGGGCACCGGTCGCGGTAGGGCACCGCGTCGTGCACGGTGGAGCCCGCTTCTTCGAGCCCACCCTTGTCACGCCGCTCGTCGAGATCAACATCGACGAGCTGTCCGTGCTCGCGCCGCTGCACAACCCCGGGGCGCTCCAGGGGATCCGGGCCGCAAAGGCCGCCTTCGCCGACCTGCCGCACGTCGCCATCTTCGACACCGCGTTCCACCAGACCCTGCCGCCGGCCGCGTACACCTACGCGATCGACCGGGAACTCGCCGAGACCCACCGCATCCGCCGCTACGGCTTCCACGGCACGAGCCACAAGTTCGTCTCCGAGGCCGCCGCGGCCTTCCTCGGCCGCCCCCTCGGAGAGCTCAAGCAGATCGTCTTCCACCTCGGCAACGGGGCCTCCGTCACCGCCGTCGACGGCGGGCGCTCCGTGGAGACCTCGATGGGGATGACCCCGCTCGAGGGGCTGGTCATGGGCACGCGGTCGGGCGACATCGACCCGGCGGTGCTGTTTCACCTCGCCCGGCGCGCGAACCTGTCCATCGACGACCTCGACGACCTCCTCAACAAGCGCAGCGGAGTGCTCGGCCTCGCCGGCGTCGCCGACATGCGCGACATCGAGATCGGCATGGAGAACGGGGATGCCGCGGCCACCCTCGCGATGGAGGTCTACCTGCATCGGCTCCGCGCCTACGCGGGCGCCTATCTCGCCCAGCTGGGCGGGGTCGATGTGATCTCGTTCACGGCCGGGGTCGGCGAGAACGCGCCCATCGTGCGCGCCGGTGCCCTTGCCACACTCGGGTTCGCCGGAGTCGAGATCGACCAGGAGCGCAACGATGCGCGCGGCCGCGGCATCCGGGTCATCTCGACGGATGCCTCGCCCGTGACGGTCCTCGTCGTGCCCACGAACGAGGAGCTCGAGATCGCCCGCCAGACCCTCGCGGTGGCGGTCTGATCCCGGCGCTCGGCGATCTTTCATCCATCCGTAACGTCGCCTCGCTGTGCGGCGCAACCCCCAGCAACTACGCTGGCACCACGCCGCGGAGACGAGCCGTTCCTTCGCCCTCGCACCCGATATGGAGGCTCCGTGCCCGCCGATGTGCCCCTCGACCTGACCTCGTACGACGCCGTGCTGTTCGACCTGGACGGGGTGCTGACGCCCACGGCCGAGGTGCACATGCACGCGTGGCAGACGATGTTCGAGGAGCTCTTCGCCGCATGGGAGATCGAGCCCCCCTATGCCGAGCGCGACTACTTCGAGTACCTCGACGGCAAGAAGCGCTATGACGGCGTCGCGAGCCTGCTGCGCAGCCGCGATGTCGAGCTGCCCTGGGGCGATCCGTCCGATGCGCCCGAGGTCGACACGGTGTGCGGGGTGGGAAACCGCAAGAACGTGGTCTTCGCGCGCGTACTGCGGCGCGATGGCATCGCTCCCTACCCCGGCTCGATCGCGCTGCTCGAGGTGCTCGAGGCCGCCGGCACGCCCGTCGCAGTCGTGTCCAGCTCGAAGAACGCCGAAGAGGTGCTCGAGGCCGCCGGCATCCGTGAACGCTTCCCGATCGTGATGGACGGGGTCATCGCCGAGCGCGACCACCTCGCCTCCAAGCCCGCCCCGGATGTGTTCGTCGAAGCCGCACGGATGCTGGGGGTCGATCCAGCCCGCAGCGTCGCGGTCGAAGACGCTCTGAGCGGCGTGCAGTCAGCCGTCGCCGGCGGCTTCGGTCTGGTCGTCGGAGTGGACCGCGGCGTCGGCGCGGACGATCWGACCGCCGCCGGTGCCCACATCGTCGTTCAGGACCTGGAGGAGCTCGTCCCATGATCGATCGCGACCGTTTTCCCGTCGACCCATGGCGCCTCGTCGAGAAGTCGT
Organism: Microbacterium sp. P2_F9; assembly: GCF_056403635.1. NCBI lineage: Bacteria > Bacillati > Actinomycetota > Actinomycetes > Micrococcales > Microbacteriaceae > Microbacterium > Microbacterium sp. P2_F9. Next base: position 14,500 of record NZ_JBFUFC010000009.1, read on the forward strand.
TCAGCCTCGAAGACGCGGGCGTGACCGAGACCCTCTTCGCGGTCGGAAACGGCTACCTCGGGCTCCGAGGGAATCAGCCCGAGGGCCGCCACGCGCTCGAGCACGGCACGTTCATCAACGGGTTCCACGAGACGTTCCCGATCCGGCACGCCGAGCAGGCCTACGGGTTCGCCGAGGTCGGTCAGACGATCATCAACGCGCCGGATGCGAAGGTGATGCGCGTCTACGTCGACGATGAGCCCCTGTCGTTCGATTTCGCCGACGTGCGCGAGTACGAGCGTTCGCTCGATCTGCGCGACGGCGTGCTGCGCAGGCACCTCATCTGGGTGACGCCCTCCGGAAAGGAGGTGCGCATCGACTTCGAGCGGATGGTCTCGTTCGAAGAGAAGCACCTGGCGATCATGCGGGTCGATGTGACGGTGCTCAACGCCGACGCCCCGGTCACGGTCTCCTGCCAGATGATCAACCGGCAGGACGGCGAAGACGTCTACGGCGGAAGTCCGGTCGGAGGCAAGAAGCCGGGATTCGACCCCCGCAAGGCGGAGCGCATCCACCAGCGCGTGCTGCAGCCGCAGGAGTTCTGGCAGGACGGCGGTCGCTCCGCACTGTCGTACCGGGTGACCGAATCGGGGATGACCATCGGCCTGGCCGCCGACCACGTCATCGAGACCGCGAACGAATACTCGGCCCGCGCCACGATCGAAGCCGACATCGCCAAGAACGTGTTCCGCGTGCAGGCCAGAGCGGGTGTGCCGATCCGGGTCACGAAGCTCGTGAGCTACCACACGTCCCGGGGCGTACCGGCGCGCGAACTCGTCGACCGCTGCCGTCGCACTCTCGACCGCGCCAAGATCGTCGGCGTCGATGCGCACTTCACGCAACAGCGTGCCTGGCTCGACGACTTCTGGCATCGGTCCGACGTGCGCATCGCCGGCCATGACGAGCTCCAGCAGGCGACCCGCTGGTGCATGTTCCAGCTCGCGCAGGCGGCGGCGCGCGCCGACGGCCAGGGCGTGCCCGCGAAGGGCATGACCGGGTCGGGCTACAGCGGTCACTACTTCTGGGACACCGAGATCTACGTCCTGCCGTTCCTCATGTACACGACGCCGCTCTGGGCGCGCAACGCCCTGCGCATGCGGTATCTCATGCTCCCGGCCGCCCGTCGCCGTGCCCGTCAGCTCAATGAGGCGGGGGCGCTCTTCCCTTGGCGCACCATCAACGGCGAAGAGGCGTCCGCCTACTACGCCGCCGGCACCGCCCAKTACCACATCAACGCCGACGTGAGCTTCGCCCTCGCGAAGTACGTCCGCGCGACCGGCGACGTGGAATTCCTCCATCGGGAGGGCATCGACATGGCGGTCGAGACGGCGCGGCTGTGGAACTCGCTCGGCTTCTGGCGCACGAGCGACGGAGACACCGGCGGAGTGGAGACGTTCCACATCCACGGCGTGACCGGCCCGGACGAGTACACGACCGTGGTCAATGACAATCTGTTCACCAACGTCATGGCCCGCTTCAATCTGCGGTTCGCCGCACGCACGGTGCGCGAGATGGCGGATGACGCTCCCGAGGCCTATCGGCTCATGGTCGACCGCCTCGCCCTCGATCCCGGCGAGCCGGAGGCGTGGGAGCGCGCCGCAGAGGCGCTGCACATCCCCTACAGCGCGGCCCTCGGCATCCATCCGCAGGACGAGGTCTTCCTCGAGCGCGAGATCTGGGACCTCGAGAACACGCCGCCCGACAAGCGCCCGCTGCTGCTGCACTTCCACCCCCTGGTGATCTATCGGTACCAGGTGCTCAAGCAGGCGGATGTCGTGCTCGCGCTGTTCCTCCAGGGAAACCACTTCACCCAGGACGAGAAGCTCGCCGACTTCCAGTACTACGACCCGCTGACCACGGGCGACTCGACCCTGTCCGCGGTCGTGCAGGCGATCCTCGCGGCAGAGGTGGGCTACCAGGACCTCGCGCTGGACTACTTCCTGCAGTCGGCCTTCGTGGACCTCGGCGACCTGCACCACAACGCGTCCGATGGGGTGCACGTCGCCTCCGCGGGCGGGGTTTGGACCGCGGTGGTCGCCGGCTTCGGCGGCATGCGCGACCACTTCGGCAAGCTCACGTTCGACCCGCGGCTGCCCGCGTCGTGGGACGAGCTCGCCTACACGGTGCACTGGCACGGCACCCGCCTGGCCGTCGCCGTCAGCCGCAGCGAGCTGCGCATCGAGGCGGAAGGCGGCCTCGAGGTCGAGTTCGAGGTGCGTGGTGCCCCTTACCGGGTGTCTCCGGGCGAGACGGTCACGGTGCCGCTCGCCGATCAGGGGCCGGTGATCGCCGGTCGGCCATCGCTGATCGAGTTCGAAGACGCCCGCCGCGAAGACGGGACCATCCTGTCGGCCTCCGTGCCCACCGTGACGACGTCGATCACGATCATCACGGAGAACCCGGACGGCACCATCGATCCGATCGATGTGTGATCCGAGCGCGCGCACGGCCCGCCGGCATGTCGGCGCCACACCGTAGGGTGGAGCGGTGACCACCGCCCTGTACCGCCGCTACCGTCCCGAGGCGTTCGGCGAGATGATCGGGCAGTCCCAGGTCACCGAGCCGCTCATGACGGCGCTGCGCGGCGACCGGGTCGGGCACGCCTATCTCTTCTCGGGGCCCCGCGGCTGCGGCAAGACGACGTCGGCGCGCATTCTCGCCCGCTGCCTCAACTGCGCCAAGGGACCGACCGACACCCCGTGCGGCGAGTGCGACAGCTGCGTCGAGCTCGGTCGCGGCGGCGGCGGGTCGCTCGACGTCGTCGAGATCGACGCCGCGAGCCACAACGGCGTCGACGATGCGCGCGACCTGCGTGAACGCGCGATCTTCGCCCCGGCCCGCGACCGGTTCAAGATCTTCATCCTCGACGAGGCGCACATGGTGACGCCGCAGGGCTTCAACGCTCTGCTCAAGCTCGTCGAAGAGCCGCCCGATCACGTCAAGTTCATCTTCGCCACAACCGAGCCCGAGAAGGTCATCGGCACGATCCGGTCGCGCACCCACCATTATCCGTTCCGGCTCGTGCCGCCCGCGGCAATGCTCGAATACGTGCAGCAGCTCTCGGCGACCGAGGGCGTCACCGTCGAGCCCGGCGTGCTGCCCCTCGTCGTCCGCGCCGGGGGTGGCTCACCCCGCGACACGCTGTCGCTGCTCGATCAGCTCATCGCCGGATCGGACCCCGCCGATGGCGCGGTGCTCGTCCGCTACGAACGCGCCGTCGCGCTGCTCGGCTAKACGCACGCCGAGCTGCTCGACGAGGTCGTCGACGCGTTCGCCGCGCGGGATGCCGCTGCCGCCTTCGCCGCGATCGACCGAGTCGTGCAGACCGGTCAAGACCCTCGCCGGTTCGTCGACGATCTGCTGGAGCGCCTGCGCGACCTCATCATCGTGAGCGCGACAGGCCAGGGCGCCGCCGCCGTGCTGCGCGGCAGCTCGGAGGAGGAGCTGGCCCGCATGGCGCGCCAGGCCGATGCCTTCGGCGCCGCCGCGCTCTCCCGCACGGCCGACCTCGTCATCACCGCGCTCGATGAGATGACCGGTGCCACCTCGCCCCGCCTGCAGCTCGAACTGCTCGTGGCCCGCGTGCTCGCCCAGGGTGCCGCGGTCGCAGCACCGGCCGTGGTCGCGGCCGTCGCGCCCCCGGTCGTCGAGCGAGCGGGCCTTCCCCCGGTCATTGAGCGAGCGAAGCGAGACGAAACGCCTGCGGCTGCCGGCCCGCCTCCCGCCACCGAGAGCGCGGGTCCTCCGCCGGTTGCCGAGCGAGCGAAGCCGGACGAAGCGGCAGCCCCCATGCCGAGCGGCCCCATCACCCTGCCGCAGCTCCGCGCGGCCTGGCCGGAGGTGCTCGGTCGCCTCGAGAAGATCAGCCGTTCGTCGTGGCTGCTCGCTGCTGCAGCCCAGCCCGTCCAGCTGAGCGGCGACGTGCTCACCCTCACCTTCCAGAGCCAGAGCGACGTCGCGAAGTTCAAGCAGCTCTCGGCAGGGGCAGGGCCCAGCGAAGACCTGCGCACCGCGATCCAGGCAGTGCTCGGCATCCGGGTGAAGTACATCGCCAAGCACGATGTCGTGCCCCCTGACGACGGGCCGCCGCCCCCGCCGGACGCGCCGGAATCGCCGCCGCCGTCATCCGGGCCGCCTTCGGAGCCCCCCGCCGCCAAACGACCGCCCGCGCGTGGCGCCGCACCGGCACGTGCGTCAGCGGCGCCGGTCACCGAATGGGCGGTCGCGTCGATTCCCGGCGCGGAGTCCCCAGCCGGGTTCGCCTCGGCGTCGATCGACGCCGCGCGCGGCGCCTCCGCGTCGGTGGCGCAGTTCGCGGTCGACGACGAGCCGGAAGACGCCGCCACCGTGGGTGCGCGGCTGCGCACGGTGACGCTTGACCCGGTCCGCGAAGGCGACGTGCTGCCCGACAACGTCGTGACCGCGTCGATCGAGCGCGACGAGGACGACGACGAGACGGCTGGCACGGCACCCGTCGACCTTCCGGTGCCGCCGGCCATCGCACCGCCGCGCGCGGCGCCCCCGGTCGAACCCGCACGCGGTGCCCACGGTCGCGGCCCGCGCTACGGCGAGGCGGTGGTGCGACAGGTGCTGGGCGCCACCTTCGTGCGCGAAGAGCCCTACGAGCCGCCCACGAGGTTCAGCTAGGCCATGTACGACGGCATCGTCCAAGACCTCATCGACGAATTCGGCCGCCTTCCCGGCATCGGCCCGAAATCCGCGCAGCGCATCACGTTCCACATCCTCCAGACGCCGTCCTTCGACGTGTCGCGTCTCGCGGTGCTGCTGAGCGAGGTCCGCGAGAAGGTGCGGTTCTGCGAGGTGTGCGGCAATGTGTCCGAGCAGGATCGGTGCTCGATCTGCCGTGACCCGCGCCGCAACCCTGCGCTGATCTGCGTAGTGGAGGACGCGAAGGATGTYGCCGCCATCGAGCGCACCCGCGAGTTCCGCGGGCTCTATCACGTCCTCGGCGGTGCGATCAGTCCGATCGCCGGGATCGGGCCGGAAGACCTGCGGATCACCCAGCTCATGCAGCGTCTCGCCGACGGCACCGTGCAGGAGGTCATCCTCGCGACGAACCCGAACCTCGAGGGCGAGGCCACCGCGACCTACCTCAGCCGCCTGCTGCACACGATCGAGATCAGCGTGACCCGCCTCGCATCTGGGCTGCCGGTGGGCGGCGACCTCGAGTACGCCGACGAAGTGACGCTCGGCCGGGCCTTCGAGGGGCGCCGGTCGATCTGATGGCCGCTCCGACCGTGCAGCGTTTCGACGCGCGCGCCTGGACGCTGTTCGCGGCCATGGCGGTGCTGTGGGGCATCCCGTACCTGTTCATCAAGGAGGCCGTGGACTCCTACTCGCCGGCCGCGGTGGTTGCCGGGCGGACGCTGCTCGGCGGGCTCCTGCTGCTGCCTTTCGCCCTGCGCCAGCGGGCCCTCCGCCCCGCGCTGCGCAAGATCGGGTGGGTGCTCGCGTTCGGTGCGATCGAGATGGCGGGGCCCTTCCTGCTGCTCGGGCATGCCGAGCAGACCCTCCCATCGGGGCTGACCGGCCTCCTCGTCGCCACAGTTCCGCTGTTCGCCGCGATCATCGCCTTCACCGGCGGCGATCGCAGTGTGCTCAAGCCCGCCCGTGCGATCGGGCTCGCGATCGGCTTCGCCGGTGTGGCGGTGATCGTCGCTGGCCCTGGTCTCGCGGTGCAGGGCGGTGCCGGGCTCATCGCCGTCGGCGAAGTGCTTCTCGTCGCGATCTGCTACGCCACCGCGCCGTTCATCGTCGCCCACCGGCTCGACGACGTGCCCTCGCTCGGCACCGTGACGCTGTCGCTCTTCGCGGTCGGGCTGTTCTATCTGCCGATCGCGCTGCTGACCCAGCACGAGGTGCCGACCGCGCGCAGCACGCTGTCGCTCGTCGCGCTGGCCGTGCTGTGCACCGCGATCGCCTTCGTCGTCTTCTTCGCGCTCATCGCGCGGGTGGGGCCCGTGCGCGCCCCGCTGTTCACCTACGTCAACCCGATCGTCGCGATCATCCTGGGGAGCATCATCCTCGGCGAGGAGATCACGCTCGGACTGCTGATCGGCTTCCCGCTCGTGGTCGCAGGCTGCTGGCTGGCGGCAACCGGCGGCAGGGTGCGCGCGCTTCCGGCTCCGACGTCGACCGGCTCCTCGTAGCACTCGAGGGCGCCGCGCCAGCGGTCACATGGCGAGTTGCCGAGTGGCCGCGAACGTAAGATGGACGACTGGGCGCGGCATCCGTTCGCGGCCCGTCACCACACGCATGCCGCCGCCGCGGCATCTCCGGGGAGTTCCAACGTGGCGCTGATCGTCCAGAAGTACGGCGGGTCCTCCGTCGCCGACGCGGAGAGCATCAAGCGGGTCGCCAAGCGCGTCGTCGACGCGCGCCGCGCCGGCCATGAAGTCGTCGTCGCCGTGAGCGCCATGGGTGACACCACCGACGAGCTGCTCGACCTCGCGGCGCAGGTCGCCCCGATCCCGGCACCGCGCGAGCTCGACATGCTGCTCTCCAGCGGCGAGCGCATCTCGATGGCGCTGCTGGCGATGGCGATCCACTCGATGGGATTCGAGGCGCGCTCGTTCACCGGCAGCCAGGCCGGCATGATCACGGATGCCACGCACGGCGCCGCCCGGATCGTCGATGTCACCCCGGTGCGACTGCGCGAAGCGCTCGATGAGGGCGCGATCGTGATCGTCGCCGGCTTCCAGGGATTCAACCGCGACACCCGCGACATCACGACCCTCGGACGCGGCGGTTCGGACACGACAGCCGTCGCGCTCGCCGCGGCGCTCAACGCCGATGTCTGCGAGATCTACAGCGACGTCGACGGCATCTTCACCGCCGATCCCCGCGTCGTGCCGAAGGCGAAGAAGCTCGGCGTCGTCTCGTCCGAGGAGATGCTCGAACTTGCGGCGAACGGGGCGAAGGTGCTGTACATCCGCGCCGTAGAGTACGCCCGCCGTCATGGCGTGCTCATCCACGCCCGATCCACGTTCAGTTCGAGCGTGGGAACCTACGTGCTCGGTGCGGGCATGACCCTGCCGGACAGCCAAAAGGGAGCAGAGATGGAAGAGCCGATCGTCGCGGGCGTCGCGACCGATCTCGGACAGGCCAAGATCACGGTGATCGGCGTGCCCGACGTGCCGGGCAAGGCCGCTGAGATCTTCAAGATCGTCGCCAAGTCCGGTGCGAACGTCGACATGATCGTGCAGAACGTGTCAGCGGCGGCCACCGGCCGCACCGACATCTCCTTCACACTCCCCAAGGGCGACGCCACCCTGGCGCTCAAGGCGCTGGCCGGCGATCAGGCCGAGGTCGGCTTCGAGAACCTGGTGCACGACGACCAGATCGGCAAGCTCTCGGTCGTCGGGGCCGGGATGCGCACCCACTCCGGCGTCTCGGCGACCCTCTTCGAGGCGCTCAGCATCGCCGGGATCAACATCGAGATGATCTCGACCTCCGAGATCCGCATTTCGGTCGTCGTGCGCGGCGACGACCTCGCTGCGGCGGCGCGCGTGGTGCACACCGCCTACGGCCTCGACGGCGAAACCGACGCGGTCATCCACGCCGGCAGCGGTCGCTAGGACTCCCGGCTCACCCGCACGGCGTCCCACACCGCGTCGGCCACCTGCCGCTTCGTGCCCGCGGCCTCCGCGGCCACGGCGTCGTCGGCATCGATGACCAGCACGTGGTTGTCGGCGGCCTCGAACCCCTTGGCCCACCCGACCTCGTTGACGACGAGAAGGTCGACGCCCTTGCGGCGCCGCTTGCGGCGCGCCCGATCGAGCAGATCATCGGCATCCGCCGGCGTCTCGGCGGCGAACCCGACGATGGTCTGGCCCGGGGCGCGGTCCGTGACCAGCCCGGCCAGGATGTCGTCGTTCTGCACGAGTTCGAGCGTCTGCAGCGGCCCGTCCTCCTTGCTGAGCTTGTGGTCGGACACGTTCGYGACCCGGTAGTCGGCGACCGCGGCGACCATGACGACGATGTCCGCGGCGGATGCCGCCTCACGCACGGCGGCGCCGAGTTCGGCGGCGGTTCCGACTCGCACGATCGTCACCCGGGGATGGACGGATGCCGCGCCCAGTGCGGACTCGTCGACATGTGCGGCGACGAGCACGACGTCGGCGCCGCGGTCGGCCGCGGCCACGGCGACCTCCGCGCCCTGACGGCCGCTCGACCGGTTGCCGATGTAGCGCACGGGGTCGATCGGCTCGCGGGTCCCGCCTGTGGACACGACGACGTGGAGCCCCGCGAGGTCGCCGCCCTCGGAGGCGACCGCGAGCGCGAACGCGGCGATCTCGTCGGGCTCCGACATCCGTCCGGGTCCGCTGTCGCCGCCGGTGAGCGGGCCGTCGGCCGGTCCCACCACCCGCACCCCGCGGCCGCGGAGGGTCTCGATGTTCGCGACCGTGGCGGGATGCCGCCACATCTCGGTGTGCATCGCGGGCGCGACGACGACGGGCGCGCTGGTGGCCAGCAGGGTCGTGCCGAGCAGGTCGTCCGCGAGACCCGCGGCCATCGACGCGAGGGTGTTGGCCGTCGCCGGTGCGACGATGACGAGATCCGCGGCACGGCCGAGCGCGACGTGGCGCACCTCGGCGACGTCCTCGTGCACGCTCGTCGTGACCGGGTTGCGGCTGATCGCCTCCCAGGTCGTCAGCCCGACGAACTTCAATGCGTCCTGCGTGGGGATGACGTGCACATCGTGGCCATCCAGCACCAGGATGCGGACGAGCTGGACCGTCTTGTAGGCGGCGATCCCGCCCGTCACACCGACTACGATGAACATTCCTCGATCCTCCCACGCACCGCTTTCCATCTGGCCGGCTCTGCGCGCACCACTCCGGAGAGCGGATACCGATGTGCACCGTCATCGTCCATGTGCCCGAGAGCGCTGACCAGCCCACTCGCGTGCTGGCCGTGCGCGACGAAGACCCCGCGCGGCCCTGGCAGCCGCCCGGCGCGTGGTGGCCCGATACCTACCCCGCCGTCGTCGGCGTACGCGACGTGCGCGCCGGGGGAGCGTGGCTGGCCGCGAGCGCCGAGGCGCGCCGGCTCGCGGTGCTGCTCAATCGCGCCGAGCTGGCCGCCGTCGAGGGCGACGAGCTGCAGTCGCGCGGGGGCGTCGTGCTCGAGGCTGTGGCTGGGCGATCGCCCGGCGACAGCCCGCCCACGCACGGCTTCAATCTCGTCGAGGTCGAAGGCTCGCGCACGCGCGTGACCACGTGGGACGGCGTGGAGGTGCGCACCACCGACCTTCCGCCCGGAACACACATGATCGCGCACGAGGGCGTCGACGACGCCGCGACACCGCGGATCGCCCAGTGGCTCGCCGCTTTCGCCGAGCAGCGGACGGATGCCGGTGACCCGGCGGAGTGGTTCGCCCCCTGGCTCGAACTGCTCGAGGCGTCCACCGCGCTTCCCGCGACCGATGATCGCGCAATCGTCCGCGACAACCGCCCGCATGGGTTCCCGACCTTGTCGCTGCTGGTGTGCGTCGCCACGGTCGGTCCCGATGGTGTCGACCTCGCGTCGGGGGCGTTCGACGAGCCCGGCCACTGGAACACGCTCACCCTCAGACAGCCCCGGTAGACTCGGGGGTCTCCATCCCCGCACCCTGAGGACGTTCGTCATGACCCGCATCTCCGAATCCGGACTCTCCGTCGCCGTCGTGGGCGCCACTGGCCAGGTCGGCACCGTCATGCGCGAGATTCTCGCCGAGCGGGCCTTCCCCATCGGCGAGCTGCGCCTGTTCGCGACGGCGCGGTCCGCCGGCACGACGGTCGAATTCGCCGGACAGCAGGTCGTGATCGAGGATGTCGAGACCGCCGATCCCGCCGGGATCGACATCGCCCTGTTCTCTGCCGGTGCGACCGGCAGTCGCGCGCACGCACCGCGGTTCGCCGCGGCCGGCGCGCTCGTGATCGACAACTCCAGCGCCTGGCGCATGGACCCCGACGTGCCTCTCGTCGTCAGCGAGGTCAACCCGCACGCGATCGACGAGGCGCGCAAGGGCATCGTCGCGAACCCGAACTGCACGACCATGGCCGCGATGCCCGTGCTCAAGGTCCTGCACGCCGAGGCGGGCCTCGAGCGCCTCATCGTCAGCACCTACCAGGCGGTCAGCGGCTCCGGCATCGCCGGCGCTCAGGAGCTCCTCGGCCAGGTCGAGGGCGTGCTCGCCCAGGGCGACACCCTCCGTCTCGTGCACGACGGCTCCGCGATCGACTTCCCGGCGCCGGAGAAGTACGTCGCGCCCATCGCCTTCGACGTCATCCCGTTCGCCGGCAATCTCGTCGAGGACGGCCTGAACGAGACCGACGAGGAGAAGAAGCTCCGCAATGAGAGCCGCAAGATCCTCGAGCTTCCCGACCTCCGCGTGGCAGGCACCTGCGTGCGCGTGCCTGTGTTCACCGGTCACTCGCTGTCGATCCACGCCGAGTTCGCCCGTGACATCACCCCCGAGCGCGCCCGCGAACTGCTCGCGGCAGCGCCCGGTGTCGCCCTCGAAGAGGTCCCCACCCCGCTGCAGGCGGCCGGCAAGGACCCGAGCTTCGTGGGACGCATCCGTGCCGACCAGTCCGCCCCAGAAGGCAAGGGCCTCGTGCTGTTCATCAGCAACGACAACCTGCGCAAGGGCGCCGCGCTCAACGCCGTGCAGATCGCCGAGGTCGTCGCGGCCCGGTCCCTGAGCTTGTCGAAGGGTGGCGTCACCGCCTGAGCGCGGGTCGGCGCGGGACTCGGCGGCGCCCGGCGGAGCCATAGAATCGAATGATGACCGAGACTGTCGACGTTGTCCTGATCGGTGGCGGCATCATGAGCGCCACCCTGGGAACCCTCCTTTCCGAACTCCAGCCGGACTGGAAGATCACGGTCATCGAGCGTCTCGGCGATGTCGGCCTCGAGAGCTCCAACGCCTGGAACAACGCGGGCACCGGTCACGCGGCGCTGTGCGAGCTGAACTACATGCCGGAAGGCCCCGATGKGACCGTAGACCCGGCCAAGGCGATCTCGATCAACGAACAGTTCCAGCAGAGCCGCCAGTTCTGGGCGTCGCTCGTGGAGGCGGGCGTGCTCGACGCGCCGAAGACCTTCATCAACACGACCCCGCACATGACCTTCGTGCGCGGCGAGAAGGACGTCGAATACCTGCGCAAGCGCTACGAGGCGCTCAAGACCGAGCCGCTGTTCGCCGGCATCCAGTTCAGCGATGACTCTCGGGTCATCAACACCTGGGCGCCGCTGCTCATGAAGAAGCGCCGCGTCGGTGAGCCGTTCGCTGCGACCCGCGTTCCAGCGGGGACGGATGTCGATTTCGGCGCGCTGACCCACCAGCTGTTCGACAACCTGCGCAACAGGGGAGTCGACGTCGTCCTCAACCGCGAGGTGCGCCGGCTCAAGAAGCAGTCCGACGGCACCTGGCGGCTCAGCTGGCGCAACACGATCGGCCGCACCCCTGGTGACATCAAGGCTCGCTTCGTCTTCGTCGGCGCGGGCGGCTGGGCGCTCAAGCTCCTGCAGCGCTCCGGCATCCCCGAGATCTCGGGCTACGGCGTGTTCCCGATCGGCGGGCAGTTCCTCAAGACCAGCGATCCGGCGCTCGTCGCCCAGCACAAGGCCAAGGTGTACTCGCAGGCGTCGGTCGGCGCTCCGCCGATGTCGGTGCCGCACCTGGACACGCGCGTGGTCGACGGCCAGGCGTCGCTGCTGTTCGGACCGTTCGCGACCTTCAGCCCGAAGTTCCTCAAGAACGGATCGCCGCTGGATCTGGTGACCCAGGTGCGCCCGGGCAACCTCTGGCCGATGACCAAGGTGGCATGGGACAACCCCGGCCTGATCAAGTACCTCGTCAGCGAGCTGCTGAAGAACCACGCCAAGAAGGTCGACAGCCTCCGCACGTTCGTGCCGACCGCGCGGGACGAGGACTGGGAGCTCATCCAGGCCGGCCAGCGCGCGCAGGTCATGAAGAAGGACCCGGAGAAGGGCGGCGTGCTGCAGTTCGGCACCGAGGTGGTCACCGCCGAGGACGGCACGATCGCAGGGCTTCTCGGCGCCTCGCCTGGCGCCTCGACGGCCGTCTCGATCATGCTCTCGCTCCTCGGCACCTGCTTCCCCGACCGGATCGAAGGCTGGGAGCCGCGCCTGCGCGAGCTCATTCCGAGCTACGGCGAGAAGCTCAACCCGCAGCCCGAGGTCGCCGAGGAGTCGCTCAGCGAGACGGCGGCGACGCTCGCCCTCACCGCATAGCGGCTGGATCGCTCCCGCCCCTAGTCTGGGCGGATGGGGCTCCGGACGATCGCGCGCGCGGTCGCGCTCGCGTGTGCGCTCGGACTCGGAGCGGGCCTGCCGGCTGCGCCGGCCGCGGCATCCGTTCCGCATGACGTCCGCGTCCCCGCCCACCTGCCCACAGGGGTCGACGACTTCAGCTACGACTCCTTCGACGGGGAGTACTGGCTCGTGCGGGGTCCGGGCGGTGCCAGCCACCTCTTCGTGACCGAGACGCTCGTGGCGAAGTTCCCCGAAACCGATCAGAACAAGGGGATCGTCCGCTGGCTGCCCAAGGCCGACTCGGGCATCGCGCACGCCAGCGAGATCGTCTCGGTGACCGGGGCGAACGGGGCGCCGGTGCCGTGGTGGTTCGAGGAGGACGACGACTACGTCTACGTCCTCACCGGTGACGACACGTATGTGCACGGACCCCAGACGTACGTGATCTCGTACTGGATGGACGAGGTCGTGCTGCGCTACGCCGACACCACCGAGGCCGACGAGTTCTACTGGGACACCATCGGCACCGACCACGCGCAGCCGTTCCAGCGGGTGACGGCGAAGGTGCACATCGCCGGGGATGCCGCGGCCGGCCTTCTTCCCGGGCGCGCGTTCTGCTACACCGGGCCGGAGGGATCGACGGATCGGTGCGAGATCAGCGGACCCGCCGAGGGGGGCGAGTGGCCGCTGCCGGTCGTGGCCTGGATGGCGGGCCGCGGCCTCCCCGAGCCGCCGGCGTCGGGTGTCACCTTCACGGCGACCGACACCGATCTCGGCCCGGATGAGAACGTGACGGTCGCGCTCGGCTTCGAGCTGGGCACGTTCGCCGCCCCGACCCCGCCGCCTCCGCCGCCGTACCCGTGGTGGGAGTGGATCCTGCCTGGGCTCGGCCTGTTCGCCGGGATCGGCGGGCTCATCTACCTGCTGGTCATGAAGACGGTGCTGCGGCGCAATCCCGACGACTCGCCGATCATCGTGCAGTACACCCCACCCGTCGACGAGTCCCCGACCCTCTCGGCCGGCGTGCTCGATGTGCCCGCCCGCGCGTTCGCCGCCMACGTCGTCGACCTCGCGGTGCGCGACAAGGTCGAGATCACGGCATCCGGGGATCGTCAGGATGTCGCCGACTTCGATGTCGTGCTGCGCGACCTCGAGGGTCTGCAGCACGACGACCTGCGCATCGTCACGACGATCTTCGGCAAGGACGCCAAGCGCGGCGACATCGTCGACCTCGGCAGCTTCTCGCGCAAGCCGCCAGTGCGCGCGGTGACCTATGTGCGCCGCATCGTGGACTTCACCGTCCAGCGCGGGTACCGCAGCGCGGTGCCGAACTGGGTGGTCGCGATGCGCGGGGCGTTCGCGATTGTCGGAATCGTCGTCGCGTTCCTGCTGATGTTCTTCCTCGACTCCGTGCCCTCGGTGCTGCTGGACCTCGGCGCGTGGGGCGGATGGATCAACGTCCTCGCGATCGTCAGCGGCTTCGCCGCGTTCTTCATCCTCCCGTTGGTGGGGCTGCCCAAGACCACGCTGACGCTGGCGGGCGGCATCCACCGCACCTACCTGGACGGCATCCGCGACTACCTCAGACTCGCCGAGGAGGAGCGCCTGCGCGCCGCACAGTCCCCGGAGACCGCCGATCTCGTCTCCGGCGGCCACCGGTCGTATGGCGATGCCCCGAACGCGCCGGGCGCCGATGTCGTGAACCTCTACGAGCGCCTGCTGCCCTATGCCGTCCTCTACGGCCTCGAGAAGGACTGGGTGAAGGTGCTGCACGCCGCGCAGCCGCAGATCGAAGCCGGCCGGCTGGCGCTGCTCGACTCGATTTCGACCGATTCGCTGTCGGATGCCTCGTCATCGATCGGGCACCTCGCAGTCACTCCCGTGTCCCGCGCGGGGTCGAGCGGCTCGTCGAGCTCGTCCTCGAGCAGCTGGTCGTCCTCAGGCGGATCCAGCGGCGGCGGCTTCTCCGGCGGCGGTGGCGGCGGAGGCGGCTTCGGCGGCCGATGAGACTCTGGTCGCTGCACCCGTCGATCCTCGACCGCGCTGCGCTGGTCGCGTGCTGGCGCGAGGGCCTGCTCGCGCAGAAGGTGCTGGCCGGGGGGACGCGCGGCTACACCCGTCACCCGCAGCTGGAGCGCTTCCGCGCCACGGCGGAGCCCGCCGACGCCATCGGCCACTTCCTGGGCGCCCTGCGCGCCGAGGCGACGGCACGCGGCTATCGCTTCGACGGCTCGCTCATCGGGCGGACGGATGCCCCGTCGCCGTGCATCCCGGTCACCGATGGCCAGCTCGCCCTCGAGCTGGCGCACCTGCGCGCGAAGGTCGCCCTCCGCGACGCCGCCTGGCTGCCGCGGATTCCGGCGGTGGCGCTCGCTGCGCCGACGTTCGTGGTGGTCCACGGCGGGGTGGAGCCGTGGGAGCGCGCTTCGACAGCCCCCTAGACTCGCTGGGTGGGCAAGCTCTACTTCCGCTACGGGGCGATGAACTCCGGCAAGTCGACGGCACTGCTGCAAGCGGCCTACAACTACGAGGAGCGCGGCCAGCACGTGCTGCTGGCCAAGCCCGAGATCGACACCAAGGGTGCCGACGAGATCTCCAGCCGCCTCGGCGTGAGCCGTCCGGTCGACTTCCTGATCGGCCCCGGCGCGGGCGTGCGCGCGCTGTTCGCGCAGGAGCGCGCACGGGTGCAGCGCGATGCCGCGGCATCCCTCGTTCCCGAATCCGACGACCACCCAGTCGACGTCGCCTGCCTGCTGATCGACGAGGCGCAGTTCCTCACCCGCGAGCAGGTCGACGATCTGCTGCGGATCGCGGTGCTCGACGGTGTGCCCGTGCTCGCGTACGGCATCCGCACCGACTTCCAGACCCAGGCGTTCCCCGGATCGCGGCGCCTGCTCGAACTCGCGCACAGCCTGGAAGAGCTCAAGACGATCTGCCGGTGCGGGCGCAAGGCGATCTTCAACGCGCGGCTCGTCGGCGGTCGGTTCGTGTTCGACGGCGATCAGGTCGCCATCGACGAGCTGTCCACCGAGCGGGTCACCTACGAGTCGATGTGCGCGGAGTGCTATCTGCGCGAGTCAGGCGGCCGACTCGGCTGAGCCGGTCGGGCCTCAGGCGGTCGCCTCGGCTTCACGCCGACGGCGGGGGAGCGGGATGACCATCGATGTTGCGCGCTGGTAGTCCCGATAGGCGGGGTACTTCGCCGAGGTGATCGACTCGGTGAAGATGGTCGATCCGATGAACAGCAGGGTGAGCAGGGCCGCGCCGGCGATCGTCCAGTTGATCGCCCCACCCCACACGCCGAGTCCGGATGCCGCGGCCGCGGTGGCGCCGAGGGCATAGAACGCCCACCACTGGGCCTGCTCGAAGAAGAAGTTGGGGTGGCGGCTGTACGCGAAGAGCCCGGACGTCGCGAATCCCGGCTCGAGCTGTCCGCCGGCAGCGCGCTTGGCCTGATGGAACCTCCACTGCTGCTGGTCGGCCACGAACTCGCCGAACAGGAAGCCCGCGAAGAGCACCGCGAACGCGGCATCCCAACCAGTGAACGGCACGGGATTCTGCCACGCGATGAGAGCCGGCAATGAGATCAGGACGAGAAGGGCGTTCTGGTAAAGGACGATGAAGAAGAGGTTGAAGAGCTGGAACTGCCAGGGCTTCATGCGCCCGCGCAGGACCGCCCAGCGGTAGTCCTCGACGCCGCTGTAGCCGCCCTTGCGGGCGAAGTTGAAGGTCAGCCGCACGCCCCACGCAGTCACGAGGACGGCCATGACGACCAGGCGCATGGCGTTCGCACCGTCGACGAGGGCCGCTGCCGCGAAGATCCACACGTAGACGACGGGGACGATCGACCAGATCCGGTCCACCCAGGATGTGTCCTTCGTGATCAGCGACGCGACCCAGCAGAAGGCGCTGACGACCGCCGCGGCGATGAGGACGAGGGCGAGGGGATCCATAGCAACAGCGTAGGTCCCGGGGCGGTGGGGTTGCGAGGTCTGACCACAGCGTGTAGTGTGACCGGACCACACCTGTGACAGAGGAGCCCCTGTGCCCGACAATGCCGCCGCCGCACCAGCAGCACCGGCTCCCGCACGCGCCTGGCGCGTCGTGCTGGAGAAGATCGAGACCGACCTGCTCGAGGGTCGCCTCGGCCCAGGCGACCGACTCCCTCCCGAGCGTGAGCTGTCCACGACCCTGGGCGTCGGCCGATCCAGCGTGCGCGAAGCGCTGCGCGTGCTCGAGGTCATGGGCCTCATCCGCACGGGCACCGGCTCGGGCCCGACCTCCGGCGCCATCATCACCGCCACACCCCGCGGCGGACTGGCCGCCCTTCTGCGCCTGCAGGTCGCCGCCCACGGGTTTCCCCTCGAGGACGTCGTCGCGACCCGCCTGCTGTTCGAGGAGTGGATCGTTCGCACGCTGGCCGCAGCCGATGGCCATGATCTGACCGAGGCGCGCGCCGCTGTCGCGGCGATGGACGATCCGAGTCTCACGCCTGGCGAGTTCCTCGCCCTCGACGCGCAGTTCCACCTCGACCTCGCCGATGCGTCGGGAAACGTCGTCGTCGCAGCCTCGATGGGCGGCCTGCGTGCCGCCATCGAGGGCTACGTCCGCGCCGGCGCGGAGAAGGTCGCTGACTGGGACGCCATCGCCGTCACCCTGCGCCACGAGCATCACCGGATCCTCGAGGCCATCGACGCCGGCGATGCAGAAGCAGCCCGCACCCTCGTCCACGATCACATCGTCGGCTACTACGCCGCCACGGGCCTCTCCCGAGGCTGAAGGAAGGATCTCCCATGGTCACTCGACAACTGCCCAAACCGGCCGAGCTGCTCGAACTCATGCAGTTCAAGAAGCCCGAGCTCGACGGCMGTAAGCGCCGGCTCGAGGCGGCCCTCACGATCGCCGACCTGCGTGCGATCGCGAAACGGCGCACGCCGAAGGCCGCGTTCGACTATACGGACGGCGCCGCCGAAGGCGAGCTCTCGCTCAGCCGCGCCCGTCAGGCGTTCGAGGACATCGAGTTCCATCCCGGCATCCTCCGCCCGGCCGAGAACGTCGACATGTCCACGACGATCCTCGGCGGCCCGAGCGCGCTGCCGTTCGGCATCGCGCCGACCGGCTTCACCCGGCTGATGCAGACCGAAGGCGAGACCGCCGGCGCGTCCGCGGCCGGGGCAGCCGGCATCCCGTTCACGCTCTCCACGCTCGGCACGACGTCCATCGAAGACGTCAAGAAGGCCAATCCGCACGGGCGCAACTGGTTCCAGCTGTACGTCATGCGCGACCGCGAGATCTCCTACGCGCTCGCCCGACGCGCGGCCGCGGCAGGATTCGACACGCTGCAGTTCACGGTCGACACCCCGGTCGCGGGAGCGCGACTGCGCGACAAGCGCAACGGGTTCGCGATCCCACCGCAGCTCACGCTCGGCACGATCATCAACGCCATCCCGCGGCCGTGGTGGTGGTACGACTTCCTCACCACGCCCAAGCTCGAATTCGCATCGCTGTCGACCACCGGCGGCACGGTGGGGGAGCTGCTGAACGCGGCGATGGACCCGACGATCAGCTTCGACGACCTCGCCATCATCCGCGACATCTGGCCGGGCAAGATCGTCGTGAAGGGCGTGCAGAACGTTGAGGACTCCAAGCGCCTGATCGACCTGGGCGTCGACGGGATCATCCTCTCCAACCACGGCGGGCGCCAGCTCGACCGAGCGCCGATCCCCTTCCACCTGCTGCCGACCGTCGTGCGCGAGGTCGGCAAGGACGCCACGGTCATGATCGACACGGGCATCATGAACGGCGCGGACATCGTGGCATCCGTCGCCCTCGGCGCGAAGTTCACCCTGATCGGCCGCGCGTACCTCTACGGCCTGATGGCCGGCGGACGCCAGGGTGTGGATCGCACGATCGCGATCCTGCGCAGCGAGATCGAGCGCACCATGAAGCTGCTCGGGGTGTCCTCGCTGGCCGAGCTCGAGCCCAAGCACGTGACTCAGCTCCAGCGGCTGGTGCCGGTCGGTCAGCCGGGTCCTTCGCGGGTCACCCCGCGGCCCCGTTCGGCCGCGCGATCGTGACGCACGCCCGGTGACGGAGAAAGGGTGGATTCACGCCGCGCGTGAATCCACCCTTTCGACGGTTCGGGTCCGGCTCAGCGTTCCGGGAGGGTCGGGATGAGGTTCTCGAGGAACGTGGCGGTGTCCTCCCAGCCTTCGACGGCGTGGCACGCCACGCCCATCGCGAGCACCGGATAGTCATTGCCGTCGGCGTCGAGCCGGTCGCCGATGAAGAGCATGTCGTCGAGGGGGATGCCGGTCTGCTCGGCGAGCTGGCRCATGCCGTAGGCCTTGTCGATCCCGCGATGGGTGATGTCGACCGAGGTGGAGCCGCCGGAGCGCACCTCGAGATCGGRGATGCGCGCCGCGACGGCCGAGCGCAGGGCGTTCTTGCGCGCCCCGGTCGGATCCCACGCGGTCTTGGCCGCCAGGGGAGCCGACTGGCCTAGCGCCGAGAAGGTGATCTGGGATCCCCGGTCTTCGAGGATGTCGCCCCAGGTCTCGCTCTCCCAGAGTCCGAGCCCGCGGGCTTCCTCCTCGACAGCGGCGAGCGCGCGCTTCTTCTCGTCTTCGGTCAGCGCGTGCGCGTAGACGGTGGTCACCCCGTCGCCCTGGAGTCGGTAGTACTGCGTCCCGCAGGTCGGCAGCAGGTGCAGATGCGAGAGCACCTCGGCCGAGGCATCCGGCAGTCTGTCGACCACCTGCTTCTGGAACTGGGCGAGCTGACCGCCTGAGATGACCGCTACCTCGACATGCTCCGCGAGTGCGATCAGCAGGTCGCCGATGCGGGCGTCGATCGCGCTCTTGGATGGCGCGAGCGTGTCGTCGAGATCGAAGGCGACGAGGCGGGGTGCCGACATTCATGCTCCTGTTCTTGGGATGCAAAAGGCTCCACCATTGCTGGTGGAGCCTCTCTGCTGTCGGGGTGACAGGATTTGAACCTGCGGCCTCGTCGTCCCGAACGACGCGCGCTACCAAGCTGCGCCACACCCCGTGGCAACCCTCCAAGTCTACCCGATGAGTGGACCTGCTCCGAACCGTCCGGCCGCGCGTGGCACGTCAGAGTCCGGGAAGAAGGGTGATCAGCGACACCTCGGGTCGGCAGGCGAATCGCACCGGGGCGTAGATCGAGTGGCCGATGCCGGCGCTCACGTTCAGCGGCACCGTGCGACCACCGTGGCTCCACTCGCTCAGGCCCCGTGCCTGCCGGAGGGGGATGTCGCAATTGGCGACGAGCGCGCCGAAGCCGGGAAGTCGCACCTGTCCGCCGTGCGTGTGACCGGCCAAGATCATGTCGGCGCCGAGGTCGGTGAAGCCGTCCAGCACCCGCCGGTACGGTGCGTGCGTCACGCCGATCTCGAGGTCGGCGGTTCCCTCGCCGCGCAGCTCGTCCAGTGGATCGGGGAGGGCGTCGAGCCGGTCCCAGCCGCGGTGCGCGTCGCTGACCCCGAACGCGTCGATGCGAAGACCGTCGAGGTCGAGCGTCGTGACGCTGTTGTTGAGGTCGGTCCAGCCGAGGTCCTCCACAAGATAGGCATCGAGCGCCCGCGTGTCGAGGGGTTCGACGGTCGGGGTCGTCTTGGACGGGCCGGTGAAGTAGAGGAGGGGATTGCGGGGCGACGGAGCCGCGTGGTCGTTCGATCCGTGCACGAACACCCCGGGGATGCCGCGGAGCGGGTCGAACGCGCGCCGGAGGCCCCGCAGCCCCTCCTGATGGCCGAGATTGTCGCCCGTGTTGACGATGAAGTCGGGCTGGAGTTCCGCCAGCGAGGCGATCCAGGCCTGCTTGCGCTCCTGCCAGGGCGCCATATGGGCATCGGACACATGCAGGATGCGGATCGGGGCGGAACCCTCCGGCAGCAGGTGCAGCGCGTGGCGGCGGACCGCGTAGAGGTACCGCTCGATCCCGATGCCCCAGACTGCGGACCCGACGCCGACCGCCCCCACCGCAGCCAGGGCGGTGAGGGCGGAGCGGCCGGCTGTCGTCGGCACTAGCTGCAGTGCTCGCTCTTGTAGTCGACGGTGATCTGGGTGTTCCGGTTCACGACCGTGCCACCGGGCGGGTTGGTGCCCGTCGCGATGCCGTTGCCCTTGGCGGATTTCTCCGCCGTGCACGTGCCTGGTCTGACGTTGKGGAACGTCGTGCTCAGATAGGCGAGCGCCTCGCCGATCGGCTTGCCCGCGACATCCGATGGCACAGTGACACCCTGACCGTTGCTCGGGCTGATCGTGATGGCAGTGCCGCCGGCGGCCTTGCCGGCCCCGGGGTTCTGCGCGACGACGATGYCGGCGCCCTCGCTGGAGTCGACCGGGGCGCCCACGATGACATCGAAGCCGGCCTCATGAAGGACATTCGTGGCCTCCTCGACGGACTTGCCCACGACGTTGGGCAGATCGGTGAGCACGGTCTTCGTCAGGTCGTTGTCGGGCTGTGGGAACGCAGCGCCCCCGTAGGCCGCATCCGCGGTCCGCTGCATCACCGGGGCGATCCGGTGACGCATCTGGTTGAGTTGGATGCCGTTCGCCCACTGATGCTCGAGGGAGGCGTAGGGGCGAATCGTGTTGCCGACCCAGACCGCCGTGGCGACCTTGGTCGACGACTCGACCATCCAGGTCTGGTCGTCCTCGTTGGTGCCCGTCTTGCCGATCACGGGGGTGCCGTCCCGGGGGTTCGAGATGGCGCCGGTGCCGCTGCCGGTCATGACGCCCTGCAGCACGAAGGCCGCGGTGGCGGCGACCTTCGGGTCGAGCACCTGCGTGCACGTCGTGGCCGGGATCGGCAGGTCGACGCCGTCGGCGTCGGTGACCCGGTCGATCGCCTTGGGCTGGCAGTAGATGCCGTTCGACGCGACTGTCGCGTAGGCGCCCGCCATGGCGAGAGGTGTGACGTTGTTCGAGCCCACCACCGAGAACAGATCTTTCATCTCGACGGGCGTGCCCTCGCCCTTGGTGACACCCATCTTCGTTGCGACATTCTTGATGTCGCAGAGGTCGAGCTTCTCGGCCATCGCGAAGTAGCCCGAGTTGAGCGACGCGGCGGTGAACTGCATCGGCGTGCCGACGAAGCCGCGCGCCTTCTTGTAGTTCAGGACCTTGACGTTGTCGCCGTTGACCCAGTCACCGTCGCACGTGTTGGTCACGCGCTTGATGACGCGCACGTTGCCGTTGAGCACCTCCTTGACGGAGTGTCCCTTCTCGAGCCAGTCGATGAGCGTGAAGAGCTTGAACGTCGAGCCGGCCGAGAAACCGATCGACTGCCCGTACTTCTGATCGGCCGCGTAGACGAGGGTCTTGAACGACGGATCGGAGTCGGTCTTGGCCTTGTCCTCACTGAACTGCGTGTTCTGCACCATCGAGAGCACGCGGCCGGTCCCGACCTCGACGTTGACCGCGGAGGCGCCGAAATTCATGCCGGCGATCGCTCCCGGCGCGGTCTGGGACATGATGTCCTGCGCGTTGTTCTGGAGGCGGGAGTCCAGCGTGGTGTAGATCTTGAGCCCACCCCGCTGCAGGGCCTTCGTGCGGTCCTCCGGCGTCGCACCGAAGGCGGGGTCAGTCTTGATGATGTTCTTGACGTACTGGCAGAAGTACTGCGCCGAGGGCGCCGACGCACAGCCGATCTTGGGCTTCGTGATCGCGGGTGCGATCGGCTCGGCGACGGCCGTATCGTGCTGCTCCTGGGTGATCTTGCCGTCGGCGAGCAGCCGGTCGAGTACGTAGACCTGACGATCCTTCGTGAGCTTGTAGCCGTCGGCCGCGCTGTTGACCGGCTCGCCCTTCGAATTCGTGGTGGAGCCGTTCGCGAAGTCGATACGGTACGAGTTCGGGTTCTGCACCATGCCGGCGAGGGCGGCGGCCTGGCCGACCGAGAGGTCCTTCGCCGCGACGTTGAAGTAGTAGCGGGCCGCGGCATCGATACCGTAGGTCTGCCCGCCGAATGCTGCGATGTTGAGGTAGCCGAGCAAAATCTCGTTCTTCGAGTACTTCTGCTCGAGGGCGATCGCGTAGCGCATCTCCTGGAGCTTGCGCTGCAGGCCCTCCGTGCCCGTGGACGTCGTCGCGTCGGTGTARCACTTCGCGAGGACCTGTTCTTGGGACATGACCTCGACGGTTTGGCCGTCCTTCTCCTCGGTGACCGCCGTCGCGTTGGCTTCGCAACGCTGGACGAGGATGTTCTTCACGTACTGCTGGCTGATCGACGAGCCACCGCGGGTGTCGTGGCCGCGGACGTTGTCGTAGACGGCGCTGACGGTGCCGACGAGGTCGATGCCGCCGTGCTTGTAGAAGTTCTTGTCCTCACTGGAGAGGATCGCGTCGTACATGACCGGCGCGATCTCGTCGAAGACGACGGGAGAGCGGTTCTGGTCGTAGAACTGGGTGAGCTCGACGTACTCGCCGGTGTCGGGATTCTTCGCATACAGCGTCGTCGGAAGCATGAGCTTCTCGATGTCGAGCACGCTCGGCAGATTGTCGAACATCTCGATGGCGCCGGTTGCGGCGGCGCCGGACACAGCGATGGCGGGCGTGACGGTGGCGGTGATGAGCACGCCTGCGACCGCGCTCAGTCCGATGAGGCCGGCAAAGCCTCCGAGCACGCCGCTAGCAGTCCGTTTCGTATCGGGCATAGGCTTGATCGTAAGGGAGAACCCTGGGCGAACCCTTCATGCGTCGCCGTCCAGGACGTCCGCAATTCTCTCTCATCTGGCCTTTTCTCAAGTGCCGACACGCGACCGACCCCGCGAACGAAACCGGAGCCGCTATGACCACGTGGGAATATCTGACCACGCCCCTCCTCATCCACAACACCGCTGCGATCCTCAACAACTGGGGAAAGCAGGGCTGGGAGCTGGTGCAGGTCGTACCGGGGCCCGAAGGCGGGCTGGTGGCATATCTGAAGCGTCCGACCGGCGCCGGAACCGCGAACACGGGTCTTTCTGCCGCGGCCGTGGCCGCAGAGCAGTTCGAAGGGAACTGATCCGATGACGATCTCGCAGAAGCTCGCCGAGCTCGGCATCGCCCTTCCCGATGTCGTGCCGCCCGTGGCCGCCTATGTTCCCGCGAAGGCGCACGGCGACCTCGTCTACACGGCAGGCCAGCTGCCGATGATCTCGGGAGCCCTGCCCGCGACCGGCAAGGTCGGCGAAGGTCCCGGGCTCGTGCCCGCGTCGGACGCCAAGGACTATGCCCGCCAGTGCGCGCTCAACGCCGTCGCCGCGGCGGCGGCCGCGGTCGGCGGGGTGGACCGCCTCACCGGTGTCGTCAAGGTCACCGGGTTCGTGGCATCCGTTCCCGAGTTCACCGGCCAGCCCGGCGTCGTCAACGGCGCCAGCGAGGTGCTCGGCGAGATCTTCGGCGAGGCCGGTCGGCATGCCCGCTCGGCGGTCGGCGTTCCGGTTCTTCCGCTCGACGCCCCCGTCGAGGTCGAGGTCGTCTTTTCGTTCGAGTGACCTGACTCGTCCGCACTGCACGAAAGGGTGGATTCGCGCCGTTCACAACGGCGGGAATCCACCCTTTCGCATTGCTGCCCGGGGTCAGTGCACCTGCGCCGAGATCACGCTCATGACGGCGGTGTCGGCGAGGGTCGTGGTGTCGCCCACCTCTCGTCCCTCCGCGACGTCCCGAAGCAGCCGCCGCATGATCTTGCCGGAGCGCGTCTTGGGCAGCTCCTCGACGATGTAGACGTCGCGCGGCCGGGCGATCGGCCCGATCTGCTCAGCGACCCACGCCCGCAGCGACTGGGCGAGGCCGTTGGGGGAGTGCGCGGCCAGGTAGCTCTGCTTGATGATCACGAAGGCGGCGACCGCCTGCCCGGTGGTCTCATCCGACGCCCCGACGACGGCGGCTTCGGCGACCGCTTCGTTCGCGACGAGTGCCGACTCGATCTCGGTCGTGGACAGCCGGTGGCCGGAGACGTTCATAACGTCGTCGACGCGTCCGAGCAGCCACACGTCGCCATCTTCGTCGAGGCGCGCACCGTCGCCGGCGAAGTAGTACCCCTGCTTCTGGAACTTCTCCCAGTAGGTCTCGACGAACCGCTCTGGGTCGCCCCAGATGCCGCGCAGCATGCTCGGCCACGGCTCGGTGACGACGAGCAGTCCGCCGTTGCCGTTGCCGACGTGGCTCCCGTCCTCGTCGACGACGTCGACGGTGACGCCGGGGAGCGCCACCTGGGCTGAGCCGGGCTTCGTCTCGGTGACGCCGGGGAGGGCGGAGATCATGATCGCGCCGGTCTCGGTCTGCCACCACGTGTCGACGATAGGGGCCGTCTTGCCGCCGATGATCTTGCGGTACCACATCCAGGCTTCCGGGTTGATCGGCTCACCCACCGAGCCGAGGAGTCGGAGAGACGACAGGTCGAACTTCTTGGGCACCGCGCGCCCGATCTTCATGAACGACCGGATGGCGGTGGGCGCCGTGTAGAGGATCGTGACGCCGTACTTCTCGATGACTTCCCACCAGCGCCCGGGGTGCGGGGTGTCGGGCGTGCCCTCGTAGAGCACCTGCGTCGCCCCGTTCGCGAGGGGGCCGTAGGTGACGTACGAGTGTCCGGTGATCCAGCCGATGTCGGCCGTGCACCAGAAGACGTCGGTCTCGGGGTGGATGTCGTGCACGACCTTGTTGGTGAATGCGGCCTGAGTGAGATAGCCGCCCGAGGTGTGCAGGATCCCCTTCGGCTTGCCGGTGGTGCCGGAGGTGTAGAGGATGAACAGCGGGGTCTCCGCGGGGAACGGCCGCGCCTCGTGGTCGTTCGAGGCCTGTGTCACGACGTCGTGCCACCAGAGGTCGCGGCCCTCGGTCCACTCCACATCGTTGCCGCCACGGCGCACCACGAGCACGTTCTCGACGGTCTCCTGCACGCCGGAGCCGTTGCGGTCGGCAAGAGCGAGGTCGACGGCGGGCTTGAGCGGAGAGACCTTCCCCTTGCGGTAGCCGCCGTCGGCGGTGATGACCAGCTTCGCCCCGGCGTCGTCGATGCGCGAGCGCAGGCTGTCGGCGGAGAACCCGCCGAAGACGACGGAGTGGATCGCGCCGAGCCGCGCGACCGCGAGCATCGCCGCGATCGCCTCTGGAATCATCGGCAGGTAGATCGCGACGCGGTCGCCCTCGCGGATGCCGAGTCCCTCCAGCACGTTCGCGAGTCGCTTCACCTCATCGGTGAGTTCCGCGTACGTCACGCGGCGGGCGTCGCCGGGCTCGCCTTCCCAGAGCAGCGCGACCCGGTCGCCGTTGCCGGCCGCCACGTGCCGGTCGAGGCAGTTGTAGGCGACGTTCAGCTCGCCATCGGCGAACCACTTCGCGAACGGCGGGTTCGACCAGTCGAGCACCTGCGTGAACGGCTTGTGCCAATGCAGGATGTCGCGTGCCTGATCCCCCCAGAATCCCTCTCGATCCGCGGCGGCGCGCTCATACAGGTCCGAGGTGGCGACGGCGTTGCGCGCGAAATCCGCGGACGGTGCGAACCGTCGGGTCTCGTCGAGAAGGTGGTCGATCTGGCTGCTCATGGGGCGCGCTCCTTTGCGGCTTGGACGAATGGCGGGACGTGCTGAGCCGGATGCAATCTACCCACCCTCCAACGGGGGCCGGTACCTCCGGAAGTGGGTAGCGGTCGGTTCCGCTGGACGTGGGACCGATATATCTCAGCGTACGGCCCTGAATTGTTTGGATGGACGTCGACGACCTGCGTATGCTCGGTCGCGGCCGAACATCGATTCTGGCATTGCGGCACCCGATGCACCCCCCGATATGCGGGTGTCGCGCGCGGCGGCATCCCATTCCCCCCATGGGATGCCGCCCCTGTTTCGGGGGCCCTTTCCTCCCCACGCTGCGGCGTCCTGCGCCCGTCCACGGAGCGGACGGATGCCTCGGCCGGCCGTGATGGGCACCTCTAGCTTCGGGGCATGCCCGAGCCGTTCGTGATCCATCCGCGCCTAGCGGCGCCCGCGCGTTCCGCCGCTGCGCCGGTCCTCGCCGCATCCCCCGCTGACCCGGCTGATCTGCCGATCCTGCTCCGCACGACAGCCGCGCCGTCCGATGCCCCCGCCGGAGGATGGACACCGCCGCGGCCGCCTCGCGCAGTCGACCGGGAGCGGCCGGAATCCGCGGTGGCGCCCCCTCCGCCGTCGGCTCCCAAAGTGCGTCATGCCGTGCTGGCGCCGTTCGCCGGCTACCTCGAGGATCCGGATGTGACCGATCTGTTCGTCAACGGCGCTGACGGGCTGTTCGTCGATCGCGGAACCGGTGCCGTTCGCGCTCCCGAGTGGCGCGCGGCCGAAGACGACGTGCGCGAACTCGCGGTCGCTCTGATCGCGCTCGGCGGCCGGCACCTCGACGATGCCTGGCCTTGTGCGGACGTGCGGCTCGAGGACGGACTGCGTGTGCACGCGGTGCTGCCGCCGGTGGCGC